>QZJG01000066.1 GCA_003599275.1 Nitrospiraceae bacterium
TAAATATTTCCGGTGATGACCTCTTCCTTTCTTTAAGGTCGCAAAATGCGACCTTAAAGATTGATGCTCTTCTTCATTCAACTGAAACATAAAATCCGGGGGAAAACGATTCAAATTACGCTTAACCTGTTCGTTCAGTCTCTTTACGGTGACGCCATAAAGATCAGCTAAATCAGTATCTAACATGACCCTGTGCGCTCGGATCAGAAATATTTTTTGCTGAATTACTTCAATTGGAATTATTTCGTTCATGCATGTCCCCTTTGCTTTGAAGAGTTATTGATGTCTACAGCTCAAGTCCCCGAACGAAGGCTCATTATAACATACAGAGGATAGCTTGGAAGCTCGCTGGCCTTAAAGAGTGAAGCAGAAATCAGGAACTGGTGCAGTGTTTCTTGCAACAGGGCTTGAGGGTGTTAAATACTGGGTGCGCTCACAAATATTATATTGCTCCTTTTTTCTTCCGTAATTCTTTAATCACCTTTATCAAACTGGACCAGTGAAAAATAAGGAACGAGGCAGACCTGACAACTATTGGACAATTACCGCGATTTTGCTACAATAGTCGGGAGCAATGCCACAAGGCATGATCTTTTTAATATCCGTTATGGGAGTGTATAGGGCTCTGGTGTCCCTCCCGGACTTCAAATCCGGTGTTGCTTGCCACAAGTGAGCAGGGTGGGTTCGATTCCCACACGCTCCCGCCAATAATTTAAGAGTGTATGGTCAATGCTTGTTCTCCGGCTCGAAACCACTGCAGACATTTCAGCGCGCATTAAATATTCCCGCCGTGCAATTAACAAATAGGGGTGACAGTTACAGGCTGTTATCAAATGACAGCAATAAGATCCTTATAGCTCCCGCATATCAGTGGCTTTCACAATTGCCATGAAGATCAGATCTCTCCCTACTGACGCGAATAAAGAATAAGATTGCTTTAATAGTGATGAGGATATAAATTTAAGAATATGAAAAATTCTTATACGACATTTCATCGCTCCCAATGAAGAAAAGAGAATTTTGAAAAATATAATGTTATTGAAGGTTGATACCGGGCTGTTTTCAAAAGAAAAAGGGCTGAAAATAAATTTAACCCGAAATGAATATTAATACATCCCAAACATCCCGCCTCAGGAGTGATGAATGAAAATAATATTCGTTACAGATTTACACGGCGCTGAATGGAAATATGACCGGCTTTTCTCAGCAGCACGTGATTTGAAGGCAGATATTGTTATAAATGCCGGGGATATGCTTCCAAAGCATGGTGACCTTTTTCAGCAGGGGGAATTCATCAGTTCTTTCTTGAGAGATCATTTCTCACGCTTTGATTCCGCCGGGATATATTATCTTTCTTACCTGGGCAATGATGACCTTATGATTTTCGACAAAGTTTTTGAGGAAACCTGCAACCAGTTTTCTTATATTATTCCGTTGGCACAGAGAATATTTGTGCTCGACGGATATGAATTTATCGGGATGAACTGGGTAGTCGACTATCCGTTCCGCCTCAAAGACAGATGCAGAATGGATACGAAAGACTATGTGTTTCAGAAGCAGTTCGGTACCGGATTATTATCAACGGCCGAAGGCTGGAAAGATCTGGATGACTGGTTTGCATATGCTCATTCACTGCCTACCATTGAGGAAGAGTTAATAAAGTTGCCTCATCCTGAAAATACACAAAACAGTATTTATGTAATCCATATGCCCCCGTCCGGGTCAGGCCTCGATAAATGCTATAACGGCTCAGAAGTTGGTTCGAAGGCAATTTATGAGTTCATCATGAAGCATCAGCCGAAACTGACACTGCATGGACACATACATGAGTCTCCTGTAATGACCGGAAAATGGTACGCAAAGAATGGTAAAACAATTTGCATCCAGCCCGGACAGCTTGATGATTTTACATATGTCACAATTGATCTGGATGCAATGGAATTTGACAGGTTCAGGGAAAAATACAGGGAAATATTAACTTAATGTCATCACGCCACTTCGTCAGAAGACATGTCTATACTTTCTCAGATTTTCTGTTTGATCATTCGAACGTATCCCGTTCGTTTTTCTCCTTTTGTCTTGCTGTCAAAAATCTCTTTATCGCATCAAGAGGATCTTTAGCTCTCTTCAGATATTCCCCATCAAAAAGGAAAGCGATATCGTCTATTCCTGCCTTTTTGCCTTTTTTCTTGTCATGACGTCCTTGTTCAAACCACTCGACCACATTCCGCATGAACCTGAGCATACATTCATTTTCTCTAACATTCTTATCGTAATTCTTATATAAGTCGTGATACCATAGAAGCAGTTTCTCCAAATTCATGTCATTAAGCATATGCCGGGCTTCTATCAACGAATCAGCCACTCCAACGAGAATGCCCCTGAATACGGCGATATAGACATACTGCCCAGTAAATTCCGAACACTTATTGCAAAATAAATTTTCTTTAACAACTCTGATTTCCTCTGCATGCGAGACACAATCCGTCATATGAAAATTCGCGAGGGTCTGCTCAAATGCCTTTGTCTGCGTAGAGCCTATTCTTGTCCTGCATTTCGGACAATAATAAGGTTTAGCAAAATAAATTGTGTCAAACATTCCCATGCTATTTGCTCCTTTCAGACTTTCCCCGAAATAGAGAAATATTTCTCTCAATAATTTCCTGTGGAAATATTTCTTTCACAGCCGCCCCTCCTGTTCAAAATAACTTGAGCCCGTTTCGACTGGTGAGAATATTATTGCCAATGAAATCATTATTTGCAAGGCGAAAATAAGCAGTGATAATTTAAAAAAATGTCTTCCTCCCTGAATAAATTTCTCATCATGCAAATATCTCGATTTCCTGAAGAGGGGCATTATTTTTAAACTCCTCCAGAGCAAGTTGAAGGATTTCGTTTTCAATAGGTTTAGTTGTTATCATAATATTTCTTTATGTTCATAAAAAGTTATAGTTCATTAATAATGAACATATCAAATATGTGAACGGCGGGGTTCCACCAGGGATTCAGGTGAAATACATATGACGCCCTTGTAAGATTGAGTCCCTGTCCTCCGACCTTGAGGACTGAGAAGGAATACGGAAGGGGCCTTCACTGCTCTGAAACTGTTCAATCAGTTTTTTCCTCTTTCCAACCTGGGCTGAGCCGTCAAGACGCAAATATCCGATGTTATGCTTTTGCAGGTCCTTCTCAATCAGGTCCAGGAAAGAGGGCGGTTTGGGGCACAAATACGCTTGCTTTCAATAAATTATTATAGTATACTCGAAATTATCTAAAGAATATTTCGAGAGGTATAGCGTTTTGGATGAAAGGCTTTTCTATAGTTATAATGCATGGAGAGGCGGGGCGTTTGCTCTGCCCGGTGACACTGTAGATCGTGACATCCATGATAAGGCCCTATGTTTCGTCAGGGAAAAGGAGATACTTTCACTCCTTGGCTTGAGACAGACCGGCAAAAGCACCCTTGCATTCCAGCTCATTCACGACCTGCTTGAAGAAGGTGTCAGGCCGGAGAGGATATTCTATTTTACCTTCGATGACCTTTCTCTCAGGCAGGAGCTTTCCGCGTCTTTCGGCAGTTTTCTGAAGATAGTGGAAAGATTCTTGGGTGAAGAGATTCAACAGCGGAAAACAATTATATATATTTTTATTGATGAGGTCCAGAAGCTTTCCGGTTTTATCGAATATATAAAGTCTCTGTATGATTTAAGGCTTCCGGTCAAATGGATACTTACCGGATCGTCTTCACTTGAATTAAAGGACCAGATAAAAGAAAGCCTTGCCGGCAGGGTCTTGTTATTGTCCGTTTCTCCTTTTTCAGAGGCCGAGATATTCAAGGGCCATGGACTTACCCCTCCGGACAAGAAAAATATATGGCGCTTTATTTTCGGAGAAACAACACCTGATAAAAAAGCGTTTAAAAAATATCAGGCCGGAATAATGCCCTTCAAACAAAGAATACAGAAACTCTTTGATGAGTACATGGTCTCCGGAGGGTTGCCGGCAGTCGCTCTCAGCAAAGATGCGGACAAGAAACAGTTGCTCCTTAAAAGCTACAGGGAAACATATCTTGATCAGGACATCAGAAATCTGGTAAAGGAAGACAAGCTCTGGGTCTATCAAAAGGTTATGGAACTGCTGGCCTCAAGGACGGGAGACCTTCTCAACTACTCAAATATCGCATCTCATCTTGAAGTAACCGTAGATACCATAAAGAGATATTCCATGCTGCTTGAAAAAACATTTATTATCAAAAATCTGACAACATATTCAAAAAATATAAGGAGCGAGATACTCAAGACTCCGAAGGTGTATTTTACAGATCTCGGCATCAGAAACAGCCTGCTTGGTTTAAACAGTATTTCCCAGATAGAAAAACTCGGGCAATACGGCATCATTTTCGAAAATGCAATTGTAGAGAAACTGAATACGATTGCGCCTTTCATGGGACATGAGGCAAGACTGCACTATTGGAGGACGAAGACAAAAGAAGAAGTCGATATCATTGTATATACGCCGGAGAGGCTCCTGCCGATAGAAATAAAAAGCGATAAAAAGATACAGACAAAACATTTAAAAGGGATCAGGAGTTTTCTTGCAAAGGAGAAAGAAAAGACCGGAGTGCTTGTCGGGCGGTTCGAGGATGCAGATATAATTGAAGAAGATAATATCCGGATTTATATGTTGCCTTACTGGATGATTTGAATTGAAAACAATGTGAAGCTAAAAATCAAAATAGTCAGTAAACAGTCAGTAACCGGTCTAAAAACCCTTTAAAATCAAGAGGGAAGCAGGGTTCGATTCCCACACGCTCCCGCCAATGATTTAAGAGTGTATGGTCAATGCTTGTTCTCCGGCTCGAAGTCCTTTCTGATCTTCAGGAATGCAGGGAGGTTTTTTATCATCCTGTAAGTACTGTGAGGTGATTTAAACATAAGAGGCCCGAACTTCCGGACCCAGTTTTTGCTCGTGTAGAACCTTTTTATGAATTGTTTATAAAGCTCTTCAAGTCTCTCTTTTGATTCAATCCCTTTGGGGACAAAGACGAAATTCAGACAGTTCATCAACTCCCATTCTTCATTAAAAACACCCTCTTCATGAATGGTCTTATATATGGGCGCGCCGGGGAAGGGGGTGAATTTTGTCATGTTCATGTCATCAAGCTCCAACTCCGCGATAAAATCAGACGTAGTTTTTATGGTGGCCTCCGTCTCGCCCGGCAGTCCCATAATAAAAAGGCCTTTTACCCTGAGTCCGTTTCTCTGGATCTGCTTTACTGTTTTTTTCATCTCGCCTAAATCCACATTCGATTTGTGCCTGCTGAGCATTTCCTGGTCGCCTGACTCAATGCCCATGCTTACCATCCAGCAGCCGGAGGCCTTGAGCATCTTCAACAGGTCATCATCAATGTGTCCCAGCCTTACCGCGCAATTAAATGTCATGTGCAGGGGCTTGGCCTGCAATAAACGGCAAAATTCCTCAATCCGCTTTCGATGGAACGTGAACAAATCGTCATAGAAGAAGACATGCCTTATGTTAAATTCTTTTTTGAGGAACGCCATATGTTCATACAGATATCCGGCGGAGTTGAAGCGGAAACTCCTGCGAAAAACAGACCGGTCGCAATATGAGCACTGGTAAGGGCAGCCTCTGCTGGAGATGATCGTAGCGCAGGGGGCATGGGGGTAGTTATAAAGCGGCGGATGATATGCGCCGGGAAAGCCCTCAAGTTTATTGAAGGCGGGAAATGGGAGGTCATCAAGCTCACATAAATCAGTCCGAAGTCCATTCGATTGTATTTCAGTCCCATTGCGGAAGATCAACCCCTGTATATTCTCAGGCTTAACGCCCATTGCAAGCTCCGACATGGCTTTTTCTCCCTCGCCTATTATCAGAAAATCTATGGCAGGAAAGGATGCAAGGATGTTCTCTCTCAGCGCTGAGACGTGAACGCCTCCAAAGACAATCCCGGTATCCGGAGAAATTCTTTTGATCTCCTCTGCCTGCCTGTACGCATCGGGGAAACTGGAGGTGGTTGCGGTAAACCCCACAAGCGACGGCCTGAAGTCGCGGACACGATTCATTGTTTCATCTGTTCCTGCCAGCCTGGCCGGGGCGTTACAATTGAGGACATCCACTTCAATCCCCTGCTTCATTAGAAACGTCATTATGGACAGTATGCCGATAGGCGCGCTGCGGTTGGCCATGAGGATCTTGTCTTTGCTGCCCTCAACCCAGTTTGATCCGAATGGATGGATAAACAGTATTCTCATCTCTTTATCTTGCCGCTTGGCGTCCTGCGAATCTCATTAACTATCTCAAAACCCTTGGGCACCTTGTACTGCGCCAGCTTCCGGTAGCAGTATTTGCGCAAACTGTCCGGCAATGAAGACCTGTCAACGCCGTCCCGCGGGACAATCTTTGCCATCGGCAGTTGACCGTATCCAGGATGGGGCTCGCCGTACACAAGAGATGCCTTCACGCCGGGGAATTGATTTATAACGGCCTCGACTTCATATGGGAAAACTTTCATGCCTGCGAAATTGATTACATCTTTTCCGCGTCCCGTTATTGTTAAAAAACCGTCTTCGTCGATTTTACCGAGGTCTCCTGTGTTGAACCAGCCGTCCTTGAGGATGCTGTTCCTTCCCTGCCACGGTGAAAAATATGCGTCCAGCATACCTTTGCCCCGAATATGTATAAGGCCGACTCCGTCTTCATCTTTGTTGACAACCCCCACTTCATAGTCAGGCAATGCCCTTCCAACAGAGCTCCTCCTGTTTTTATCGGGGGACAGATTTATAAAAGGCAGTCCGGCTTCAATTACCCCGTATGCCTCGCTTAATTCGAGACCGAATTTTGAATTGAATCCATCAGCAATGTTTTCAGGAAGTTTCATTGCCGTTGAAATTGCCAGCCGGATATTCTGAAATGATCCCGGTGACAGTGAATCCATGTGAGTCAGTAAATTATAATGAAAAGGTGACGCATAAATAAAAGTGCCTTTATGTTTCGTTATTCCCTCGATTAAGGCTTCGGGGAAAGGACTGCTGCAGAGCACAATTGTTGCCGCCCGGCGGAGGAAAAGAAGGATGGTCACCACAAAATGAAAGCTCATGGAGAGGACCCACAGGACCGTGTCGTTGTGTGTAATGTTAAGCCCTTTGTCCGCGGCATCGGTCCTTTCAATGATTGATTCATGCGACAGGACCACGCCTTTGCTCTCACCGGTTGTTCCCGAGCTGAACCTAATAAAAGCAGGATTGAGCTTATAATATTCACTGTCCGGCCGCCTTTTGTTTTCCCTGTCTTTGAAATAAAATTCCCTCCCCGATATACCGGTTGACTGCATGATACATGCATCATTGCAATCGTATGCGTCTTTTTCGAAAACAAGAAAGTCCACCATAATACTGTCGAGGATATTATTGACTTCAGTCTCAGTGTGCTCTGTCGCGACCGGGACGATTACCGCTGAAAGAGACAAGACAGCCAGGCTGACCGTTATGTAATCGATACTGTCGCTGCAGAGAAGGCCTACCCGGTGAAACGGGGAGACCCCCTTTTCCTTCAACGAGGAGGCAACCGCTTCGGAGGACAAAATCAACTGCCGATAGGTAATGTTGCGATCACCCTCGATGATCGCAATTTTGTCCGCAAACCCGTCTGTCTCCTGTTTTATGGTTTCAAAGATATTCATGCTACATCTTCAGGGAATAATCTTTATAAATATTCCTGAGTGCAAAGATATATTTCGTTCCAAGGTAAATGACCTTCATGATCTCTTTTCTCGGGACTTTGACCTTATTCACCCTCAGCGGATTGGCCCGGAGCGCTACACTGCTGAGCCTCCCGAAATGGGCGTAGAATTTCTTCAGTCCAAGCCGCGTAGGGATGATGGCGTGCATACAGTCGTAAAACAGATAGGGGTCACAGATGAAATCGTTTTTGTATTTCTGAAACAGTTCAGTGCCGGGCGCGGGCGATAATACCGTAAAAGTGACCTCTGCCGGACAGAGGTCCAGCACATCTTTTTCCAGAGACTGGAAATCCTCTACCGTAAAATCCGGGTCCACTATGAAGCTTGCGTGAAGCGTAATCCCTATCTCCCTGAGTATGGACACGGCCTTGCGGTTGGTCTCGACGTCCGTCCTTTTATTGTAATTTTTGAGCTGCGAGCCCCTCATCGCCTCAAGCCCGACATAAACCAGGCCCAGCCCGGCCTTCTTCCAGAGCCTGAACAACTCAGGGTGTTTTACTATCGTGTCGCTTCGTGCCCAACTGATATATTTCTTTTTTATCCCTTTCAGAAGCAGGAGCTCCGCTATCTCTGTCATCCGTTTTTTATTCAGAAACGTTTCATCGTCAACGAAATATATGTTGTCTTCCTTCAATCTGCTTATTTCATCAACTACGTCCTCCGGAGTGCGCTGCAGGTATTTGCCGTTCATGATATGATGCACAACACAGAATGAACAGTTGAAGGCGCAGCCGATGGACGTGCGCATGCTTGCCGTCCGGGGGAACATCGTATCGAGCTTCTTTTCAGGCGCGGACGTCCACACGCAGAAATATTTTGAACGCCGGACCAGGTCCCGCCTCGCACGGGGGATTTCATGCACGGGAGGGAACGGCGGCGGCGGTTGTTTTGCCTTTACATGGAAATCCGGCTGTCCCGGGGAAAGCGACACGTCCCCGAAATGAAGAGGCATTCCCTGTTTGTGACGTCTGATGATCTCGCGGAACGCAGTCCCTCCTTCTCCCCTGACGATAATGTCTATACCTTTCACTGCATAGTCTTCAGGGATGATGGTGGCGTGAACGCCGCCTACGACATTCAGCGCAGAAGGGTTATGTCCCTTCACGATCTCAGCGAGCTTCCTGACCAGGGCGGACTGTGAGCTGTATCCGGTAAACCCGACGATATCGGGGTTTAATTCATGCAGATAATTATGGAACGCCTCCATGGGGTTTTTCTCGATACCGAGGTCACAGATTACTACTTCATCTTCCTCCGGCACCCCGCCTGCGACTATTTCAAGCTCCAGGGGTTCCAGGTGCAGGAACCCCTCCTGGAGGCGTTTTGCTATAAGAAGCTGGGGATGGGGTTTAACAAGTAATATGCGCAATGAAGACCTCCTTTAAAGAATAAAACAAATTACCACAGAGGACACAGAGAAATAAACAATAAAAGAAAATACAATTCGTTCTATCTCCTTCATGTAATCTTTATTCGGATTCGGATTGATCATGTTCACTATTATATTGTGAGAACACGGAATTATGGATTTATTGATTTCTGCATTCATCTCTGTGCTCTCGGTGGTTTTCCTATTCCAAAGGATACTTCCCGTTTTTCGCCTTAAAGGCCGCCGCCGTTCCAGCCTGCTCTCCCAGCGAAATGCATGTTCCCATTACGCGCGTGGAGCCTAACGCTTCATGTGTGACTGAGATGCAACGTCCCGCGACCAGGAGATTGGAAATTCCTTCTGCCTTCAGACAGCGGAACGGGATTTCATAATAATCGCCTGATCTGACGTATTTGTAAATCGTGCCCTTTCGTTTGTCCCAGATCTCAATAGGCCAGGAATTTTTTACAACGCCGTCGTCAAATTTTCCGGCATTTATTATATCATCTTCAGTCAGAACATATTCCCCGCGTATCCTTCTGCCTTCCCTGTCCATTACCCTGAGAGAAGTCCCGGCAATATATGAATCCTTAAACGCGGGCAGCTTCCCGGACAGGTAACGAAGCAGCGCTGTTGAATCGTCCCTGACTTTCTGCTCACGCCCCTCTTCCATTACACCGTTTATACTAATCTTGCAATACCCCTCATCCGGGGAATCCCCCGGGCTGAACATGGTAAATTTTAAATGACCCGGCAATATATTCCTTTTCACTGCCTCGGCCAGATAATAAGGGACCTTGATCGCAAGTGATTCATCCACATCTTTCAGTCCCTTCAGACGCATGATAAAACCTGCCATCTGGATTTTCTCAGGGGGTGACAATTCAAAATGTGCTCCGGCCATTTCAGACACTATACCGCTTCCTGAACAGTCGATTAATACACCGAGGGTCATATTTCTCAATTCTCCCATATGACTGACTTCGACGCCGGTGATCAAACCGTTTTTATTCCTGACCGATACGGCAGAGGCATTGTACAAAACCGTCAGGTCCGGTTCGTCATTACACAAAGAAGTAAAAACAGTTTGAAGGTCTTCCCTCTTGTACGGAAGCACATATACCTGACCTGTCTTCGTTATCTTTTTCTCCGGAGACAGGTGATTTAAACGGCTGACTATTTCACGGACAATCCCGCCATTAAGAGTCTCCGAAGGGAACTCATCACCATTCAAATATAAACCGCAGATATTCTGTAAGAGTCCTGAGTAACCAACCCCGCCGGGGAAGTTTTCCTTCTCCACCAAAAAAGTCCGCGCACCTGAGCGCGCCGAAGCCACAGCAGCCGCCACTCCCGAAACTCCTGCTCCAGCGACAAGCACATCGCAGACAGTATTCATTCGCAATCCCCCCTCACCCTAACCCTCTCCCGCAGGGGGAGAGGGAATCTCCATCATCATCTCTCTTATACATTTTTCCAGCAGATTCGCCTCCTCATCACCAAGCATTCCGTCAAGATAAGATATTACCAGATTGAGCCTGCCGTCGAAATAATTGGAAAAGAAACCGAGTCCCGGCGGCACGGGCACCCTCGGCATATGAAAGACGTTTTCTATCTTCGCCCCCATCATGTGGGGTAACAATGGGTTTTTGCTCACATGCGAAAAAATAAATGTGGCAATTTTCCCCTTCAAAGGCAAATCTATTATCTTTTTCAGAAACGACAGGGGTGCGATGCGGGTCAGGTGGCTTGCCTCCGTAATGTCACGCGGGATGCCCGCCTTGACCTGCTCATACATCTGCATCTTGATACTGGCCATGATCTCTTTTGGATTATCCATAATGTCGGACGGCACTTGATAAAAAAGATACGACACGTGGTTGAAAAACAGTTCACGCTTGATATCCTCGTCGGTTCTCATGTCAATGTTTACAGACGCTAAAAAGCTGTCCGCCGTCAGCCCTCTTTTCATGAAAAGTTCATGCATTGCCTGCATGACAGCCGCCAGCAAATAAGGTGTCTCCATCAAATAGCCGGCCTCTCTGTAAGCGTTGTCAAGAATTGTTTGCGTCTCCTGCTGATTAAAAGAGATTAACCTGAATTTAAAACCTCTGTTTTTATCGCATGGAACTGGCAGAGTTGCAGGAGGCGTTTTTGACAGGGCGACTATCCTGCGGTTAACATTCCTGCCCGCAAGAAATTTGTTCTTCCATTCCGAGAGATGAGCCGGCGCAGTTAAGGGAACGCCCTTGGATATTGCAGCAGCATCGCCGCTTTCAAGATACTGCTGAAATAAACTCAGAAAGGTTTTTGCCCCGCGGGCATCAAACAGGATGTGGTCAAAGGCCATCGCCAGACAGTTTTTCCGGTTTTCTATATTAATGAGATAGAATGCCAGATGTTCGCTGTCGTTTTTGAAAGGCCTGTTGACACATTCACTGAGTAATGGCAGCAGGTCACTCTCACTGGAGCAATTGTAATAAGTAAAATTTAAGGCACCTTCCACCTTTTCCGGCATTCGCCAGTAAGGACAAATATTTATATCACGCGCTACGCTGCCGCGTACCACCGGGAGTCCGTCCAGAAACCTGCCCAGACGCTCACGCAATCCTGACGGCTCTATGATGGAATCAAAAACAAGGACAACCTGCGACATGTTGCCCGCACAGGTTGTTTCTTTCATCATGTGGTCGAGGGCGCTGATCACCCAATCGCAGCCGGAGAGGTAACGTTTGTTTTTTGATGATGGAATAACGAATCGCACGACTACAGTTTCTTGTGAAGAAAAGACGCCAGAGAGTGAATTGTCTCAAAATCCTTCCTGTCCAGCCCTGATTCTATCAACTGCAGATTGAAGGTCTTTTCTATAAACACCAGTATTTCGACAAACCCCAGGGAATCGATGCCAAGCTTGTGAAAAGGCACATCAACTGCAATAGAGGATTCGTCTTTTGATGTTATCGAGGCGATCCCCTTTATCAGTGTGTCCTGGATGTTTTGTAGTGTCATATGCAGGGAAGTTTCAGGCGCATACTTTTCCGGGAGAGGGCTTGGGCAGTTCTTCGCCCTGTTTTTCTAATGCTTCTGCATGACAGGCGAAGGCCTCTTTTGCATTCGCAATTGCTTCATCAATGGTGCTTCCACCTGTGAGTATTTCAGGAATATCAGGGAACCTGACATAAAGCCAGCGCTCATCTTTGTCAGTCGACGGGGTAATTACGATTTCATAATCTTCTATTGTAAACATCTCTTTATAACCTCCTTAACATCCTGCACATGACAAAATGTATGTCCGCCATGTGGTCTTATTATAGTTAAGGTCGTTTCCCCATTTGAGAAAGCATAATGGCTTCCTTTGACGTTTATTATATCATAGCCCCTGTTCTTTAAAGCCTTCATCAAATCCTCAAACCTTACATGCTTTGGATTAGCCCTGATTTTGTCGATTAACTTCCCTGCCTTCCCCATTTGGTTTTCCCCTAAGATAAATTTCAGCCTTTTCGCCATGACAATTATATCTAATGCACCTCAGTAATTCAATGTTGCTCCGCCCTGTTTCACCGACTATATTAAGACCTTTGGGATTGTCCGCTACCGGGTTTGCATACACCGTCTGTTTCTTCAGCATCAGCGCCCCTGCCGCACAGTTAAATGCGCTGCCGGTCATCATGCTGCCGAACAGGGGGGAATACGCAGCAACAGGAATTGCAGGAGACAAACAGTTCTTATAAATTGACTCATCTGCCACCAGTCCGTCGGTATCAATAATATCCAGGTCCGCCTGCAGTGTGTCTTTTTCATCTGCGTTTATTGATACATTATGGATTTCACAAAATGTATCGTCGTGATTCTTATTGCTCAACAGGAAAAATACAGAGCCCTCTCCCGGCACCTGATAAGTTGGATTGAAATTGAAAGGTTTTATCATGCCGTCAGACGCAGGAGTCAATTCTGAATCGTATATATACCCAAGCACATCCCCGTACTGTTCGACGGCGCCGACGAGGACGTAATCGCAGCGTTTTTCATTTAGCCACGCCTGCGCAAGTTGCAGGGCGGAATGAAAGGGAAAGAAAAACTGCGTAACTGTCAGAGTCGGCCCCTGGATATTCAGTAAGGAAGAAATATATGAAGCGGCGGCATTGTGGACCGAGTTTGAAAATGTGGTCGGAGAGACATTCGCCTCACCATAGTCAAGGATGTCGTTCAGGAAATCAAAGGTCGTAACATGTGCGCCAAAGGCCGTGGCAGTGATAATGCCGATGCTCTTTTTATTGAAATCTCCTATGCCGCTGCCTGCAAGCGCTTCGTATGCGGCAATGACCGCCATCTTGCTCAACTTGTCCGCCCGCCGCATTTTTTTCAGCAGTCTTTTATCGGACAGCATCTGGGCGTCAACCTGATATGCAAAGGATTTCCTGCCCTTTATTTCTACCTGAGAGGGCGTTCGCCATCCCTCTTGAAGGGCTTTTTCAAAACTATCGATTCCCCTGCCACGTGTGAAGACGATCCCGATTCCGTTAATGTTCACAACAGTATCCTCTTAATGTCCGCAAAATACGGACCGGGAAGGCAGGCGAAGAATTTCTATGCGACACCTTTAAAAAAAAGCAGGGAACATAAGGCAAGGAGCACAGAGCTAATGAGATATTAATAATTGCATTTAGCATAAATTTAAGTGTCCTGTCGATTATAGAAATTCCGAGACAGTCTTCCCTGTCTTGCACGTGGGTCTTTAACCATATCTATATCCTTCCGATCACTATCGCCGCGTTATTGCCGCCAAAGGCAAGCGATGTGGATACCGCATATCGCCCGTCGATGGCTGTTTTTTCTCTAACGGGAATCAAGGGTATCGCATCATCCTTATTTTCAAAGCCGGCATTAGCCGGTATCCATCCCTCCCGGAGTCCGACAGCGGCAAACACTGCTTCGAGCCCTCCTGCCGCACCGAGTGTATGCCCTGTGAAGCCTTTTGTAGATAACATTTTCAAATCCTTGCCGAATACATCCGCCAGCACATTCCCTTCCACCAGATCATTGTCGGGAGTTGCCGTGCCGTGGGCGTTAACAAAACTTACCTCCCGATGCCCGATACCGGCATCTGCCAACGCCTTTTTAATTGATATCCTCAATCCGGCGCCTTCAGGATGAGGAGCGGTGAGGTGATAGGCGTCGCCTGACGAGCCGTATCCCATGAGATATAAATCGGAAATCACTCCTCTTTTTTGCGCAGACTCATTTGTTTCCAGAACAACAACCCCTGCGCCTTCTCCCAGGTTCAATCCCTTCCTGTCCCTGTCAAAAGGCGCGCACAGATCCATGCTCATGATGCCAAGAGAGCCGAAGCCGCATAAAGGGACGCGGTTCAATTCATCTGCGCCGCCTGCAATAGCGATGTCGCAAAGACCGTTGTTCAGCCACGAGAGCGCAACTCCGATAGCGTCAGTCCCCGATGAACAGGCATTAACAACAGTAAGTGAAGGCCCCTGGGCCTTAAACCTTCGTGAAATATATTCGGCAATGTTGCCTTTCAAATAACGGTCAACAGGAGACATGGGGGCCGACCCTGAATCACGGTAGGCCTTATAAAAATCTATGTCATTGAGCTGGCACGCCACTGTCGTCCCGAGGCAAACGCCCACCCGGAGGCCCGACAGGTCGTCTCCAAGCCCTGCACTCCTGAGCGCCTCATCCACTGCAATAAGGGCAAGGCTCAATGTCCTCCGGCCTTCCAGAAAAAATTCATCGGGGATGTGCTTTGCCTCAAAGACGGGATATCTCAGCGACGTATCGAATAAAGTTACTTCCCCGGCATTTCTCTTTGCAAGGCTGAATGCATCAAGCGTTTCAGCGACGTTGCCGCCTGCCGCCGAGATTGCGCCAAAACCTGTTATCGCGATCAAGGTATTCCCAGCAGGTCTAACCCTTTATCGATTGTCACAATCTGCATATCGGGATAGTTTTTGTGTATATATTCAATCATGCCATTAATATCTTCTTTCTCATTATAAATTACCCTGTCCAGTTTGCAGGTGGCCCCGCTCGTCCGGCCTGTGATTGTATCGTCTGCCTGTGGAATTCCCCGGAGGGGGGTAAAATATATTGCAGGCCCCATGAAAACAATTCCCCCGGCAGTATATTGGCCCATTGCCCCTGAAGGCCGGAAGGACAAATCTTCTCCTGATATGAAATTGCCGTTTTTATCCGATATCTTCAATTTTGCATCGATCTGATGGTGGTAGAAGATCAGCCATTTTTTTTCAGAATATGCATTGTCGATATAGTTTTTCATTTTACCGGGATTGTGTTTGATAGAGTAGGACTTCAATTCATACCTGTCTAAAGCATAAGGGTTCGGCATGCTGCCCCCTTCTCTTGCAGACCTGTAATATTTTGCTGCGATTCCCTTGACCGTTTCATTTGTTTTGTTATACGGATAAACGAGATTCTTAACAGTAAGTCCCAGGTTTTCAAGGATTGATTTTGACCTGGACAATTCAGTTTCAACCTCACTCCCCGACAGTGCCCTCAGGTTCGGATGAGATTCCGTATGGCTTAATATTTCCCAGCCGTCCTTTTGAAGCTCCGCAAGTTGTGAGGCATTTAAATGGTTTTTAGTGCCAAGCCAGTTTGTTGTGATAGCGGCACAGGCAACCCCGGCATGTGATTTGAAAATGTCCCTGGCAAGTGTATAGTCCGTCTCGTTGCCGTCGTCAAAGACAAACGTGACAAGGGGCCTTGCCCCGGCAATTACAGAGGTATCTTTAACAGTTACCGTGCTGCACGATGAAATGAGAAATAATATGCATACACAGAAAATGGAACGGTCCATGGGCCTCAATTCTCTATCAGATCTGTTTTAAGAGACTTCCTTCCTGTTCTCGTAAATATATTTCGCGAGGGTATCGATGGAAGAAAATATGTCCTTTCTGTTTTCCATGTCCTTGACCTCCATGCCGAAATTGCGCTGAAGCAGGACGACGATTTCAACGGCGTCAAGCGAGTCCAGCCCCAGTCCTTCGCCGAATAAAATCTCATCATCCTTAATATCTTCCGGCCTGATGTCTTCCAGGGACAAATCCTTTACGAGCATTTCTTTTAATGTTTTCCTTATTTGCGCCAATTCTTCTTCTTTACTTTCTGACATTGCAACGCTCCTTAATTAAATTTTATCAGTCGTGTTTTCCGCTTTACGCTTCCATATGTCCCGAAACACAAACCACTGGAAAGGATACTTCAAGGCATAATCCTCAAGCACTCCGGCAAAGTCACGGACCCAGCCCCTTATCTCTTCGTGTTTATTGTTCCTCGATTTGTAACGCGGAATTATAACATTAGAGACGTCAACAATATATTTATCGGCGGAGACCTTCGCCGACAGTAAAACAACAACAGGACATTGGACCGCCGCCGCAATACTGAAGGCGCCGTAAGGAAAAGAGACGTTCTCTCCAAGAAAGGAGGCCTCTGCGGAGGGATATCCGTCGCTGCGGTCTCCCATTATGGAAACAAGACTGCCCTCGTCGATCACCTTCATAATCCCGATGACCCCGGCAAGGGAACTCTCAGAGGAGATGATCCTGATATTCTCCCTGTCGCTGTCGATATCAAGAACGCTTTTAACGGCGGCATTTTCTTCAGGTGACATAAACAGATATACTGTTCTACCGAGTTTCTTCAACGCGGTCATTGTAACTTGCCAGTTGCCGACATGGGCGGTAAGTAATATAAGTCCTTTCCGTGAATCGGCCAAAAGATTTTGTATTTTATCATAGCCCTGAATTTCAATGTCAAACCTTCCGGGACATGCAAGGGCGTAGTACCGGTCAATCAGGTTCTTCCCCTGATTGATGAATAACTTGTAGACGCAGAAGATTCTTTGAAAGATGTTATATGTTTTGAAGCGCCTTTTTATATACGCCATGCTTAAGGAAACAGCGGGGCGGTCGAAAAGCAGATAATACAAGCAGACGAAATAAAGCAGGCCGTAGGCGCCCGACAGTCCGAACGCCTTTATCGCGGAACGGAAAAACCAGAAACCCAATGCGTTCCCTCGCTTCCTGTCCAGTATCTTCTGTTGTGTCATATGCCTGTTATCACCTTGGGGCAAGCTGTTTTTTTATCATAGCAGCCACGGAAAAGACAGCGCCTCCCGTGATCAGGGCGCCAAGGGGCGCAATGATCAGAGAACCTAAAAACCATTCAAGCAGGCGGTCGGAGAATTGCGCGAAGACGGTCTCAAAAGAAAGGTCCGTAAACCAGTATCCGTGGCGCAGGAAAAATCCAACCTCGATACACATGGCCGGGACAACCGGAGGCATGAAAAGGTGCTGTACGTTCACCGCCACAACCTTGTTGAGGTTCAGGCGTGCAGCAATAAACAGGATTACAACCGTATGGACAAAAAGCAGAGGGAGTATGGCAAAGAAGGCGCCGATAGCAGCGGCCATTGCCAGCTCTCGGGGCGTCGAGCTTTCCGTCAGCAGGGTTTTAAAAAATTTCCAGGGGTGACGCAGGACTTCATAACCGGCCCCTTGTGACCGGACCAGCCTCCTGTGTCCCCAAAAGGGCAGCAGTCCCCTCAGGACAAGCAAAGCATGGGTGTGGGTGATGCGCAGATTGTCCAGAAAGGGCCTGAAGCTTGAAACCCGGCGCTCCGGCTCGGGATAAAAAACATCTATGGCCACGGTTTTCAACTGAAGTCCCGCCCATACCGCCCTTGCAAGCACCTCTGCCTCGAAATCATAACGTGATCCCCTGAACTTCATCCGGTTCAGATACCTGACTGGATAGGCGCGAAACCCGCTCTGGCAGTCATCTATATATACACCTGTTTCAATCCTCAGCCAGAAGTTCGCGAAGCGTCTGCCGAAGCGGCTCTTTTCAGGGACGTTTGCGGTGTCGAAGTTCCTGGATCCGACGATTATGGAGGGCCCATTGTCATCGAGCAGGGGAATAAACTTCTCCATGTCTTCCGGCTTGTGTTGCCCGTCTGCATCGATGGTAATCATGAACTGCCCGCCGTGCTCCTCGA
This sequence comes from Nitrospiraceae bacterium, assembly GCA_003599275.1. Taxonomy (GTDB): domain Bacteria; phylum Nitrospirota; class Thermodesulfovibrionia; order UBA6902; family UBA6902; genus SURF-23. Next base: position 18,166 of record QZJG01000066.1, read on the forward strand.
TGTACCTTGCAGCAGTCAGGATCGCCTGTCCCTTGCCCAGATTATTTTCGTGCCTCAGCACCACAACGTCCATCCCTGACAGGCTGGACGCGAGGTCCGTATCTGTGCTGCCGTCATCGACGACGACTACATTTTTCAGGACTGAAAGGCAGCCTGAAACAACGTCTTTGACCGTATCTTTATTGTTGAATACGGGGACAGCGCACCAGATGCGGTGGGTCTTGCTTAAATCACCCTGCATAATGCTGTCTTCCTGCCGGGGGTTTCCTGTCGGGAAGGAGGAGGTCCCACATTGTGCCGATGTAACCCATCTTGTGAAGGAGCCTCAGGCTGTTGTCAAAGGTATCGGGAGGGAAAACGCAATGCCTCGTCTTCTCAAAGGCCTTTGTCAGGGTTTCCTCAAGCCACTTTTTGTCGACTCCGGGAGAAATATAATATACCGGCTCGAGCATACCGTCATCTGCGGAAATAATATTTTCCTTCACAGCTATCCTGGCAAGCGGCGTGCCCGGCAGTATCCTTATTCCCATGAAGATAAATACAACGCATCTTTTCAGGGCCTTGATATTTTCTATACCTTCAAGCACCGTGCCCTCATTCTCGCCCGGGCCTCCGAACATGAAATAGTGGGAGGTTGCGATCTCATGCCGGGCAAACAGCTCATTGCATTCCACAATGTCCTGAAATGAAAAACCCTTGCCCAGCTTTTTCAATGTCGTATCACTGGCCGCATCAGAGCCGATCTCTACAGCGATGAGTCCTGTCTTTTTCATCAACTCAACGATCTCGTCGTCAAGCCCTTTGGGCTTGAAAAAACCCGTCCACGGCACCTTCACCTTGCGCCTTTCCATTTCTTCAAGCAAGGCGACATAGGCGCCTTTTTCGTCATTGAAAACGGAATCCACAAAGAAGATATATTTCACTTTATGCTTATCGGCAAGCAGCTCTATATCATCGACAACCGACGAGGGGTCCCGCTGGCGGATCTCCGCCCCTTCCAGGACAGGATACGTGCAATATATGCATTTGTGTGTACAGCCGCGTTTTGTCTGCACGGATACTATGTTGCCGCTTTGGAGATAATATTTTATTAACCCCTCTTCATACCGGGCAGGGGATATTTGTGTCCCGCAGAGCCTTGTGTCCGACCCGATAATGCTCTCTTCGGGGTATTTGCCGCAGGCTGCATCATTGACAAAATCAACGATCAGCGATTCGCCTTCCCCGACAACGCCGTAATCTGCGCCTGTTTCCCTTAAAATCAATCCGGGCAGAAGTGAGAAGCCCGCGCCGCCCAACACGATTTTGGTGTTTGAGACCTCGCGAATTTTTCGCACTATGTTTTTGACGGTATCAATGTAATACTGTTCGTGCACGAGATTGACATTGTCGATATTGCGGATGGAAATGCCGATCAATTCGGGCCCCAGTTGTTTTATCTCTTCACCCACGGCATTCAAAAAGTCTTCATGCTGCAGGACGTCAAATTGGTGCACCTCATGCCCGGCCCTTTCCAGAGCTGCAGCTATAATGCTGACGCCGAGCGGATAAATGGGGTACGGCGATGTGGCTATATTGGATGAAATCAGTAATATCTTCATTTTCCTGCGTTCCACCTGCCTCTTCTGAGGCGGCCTCCGGTATAACTGCCGTCTGCTTTCTCTTTTTCAATGACCTTGAGAAACAGTTTCGCCATTTGAAGGTTCTGGCTGCAATCACGATAAAACGTGTCCCATGCGTAATAATACATCTTTTGCAATGCGTCCACGCTCATCTTTGCCGGCTGGAACACAACCTCCGCCCCTGTATAGCGCAACCAGTCATTATCAAGGAGCCTTTTCTGTTTCTCGAATTGCGCCCTGATCGGCGTATGCGGGAAGGGTGTAAGGATTGTAAATTCCGCCAGATCAAGGTCAATCTCAAGGAGAAAATCAACAAGACGTTTTATGCAATCTTCATCATGGTCGTCAGTACCCAGAATAATCGTGCCCTCTACCCCGATGCCGCGCTCCTTAAGCCTCCTGACCCGGTTTCGTATGTGGTCCGAGGTGTCGAAAATGGCCTGATATACATACCAGCAGCCTGCTTCAGCAGCGAGATCGAGTATTTCGTCATCATCCTTGATAGGATGGGAGACCCATTTTTTCTTCAAAGGTATCAACGCCCTGAACAGCTCTTTTTCCCATTCATCATCCTGGGCCAGCGAATTGTCAACAAAGAAGAGCCTGTTATTGTCAATAAGAGAAATCTCCCCGATTACCGAGTCCATGGATCTGGGCCTGAATTTGCGTCCTCCCAGGAACCCCGTACAGCACGGGAAGCAGTCAAACCTGCAGCCCCTGGACGCATGGACCAGGTCTACCATCTGGACCCCACGGTAGTTATACAGCTCGCGGTCCAGGATGCTCCTCCTTGCAGGCCCGATCAGGCCCATCGCGGGGAAGTCGTGCATATAGTTATAAATTCTTTTTAACCCCGTAGTCTTTAAGTCATTGATGACCCCTGAAAACCTTCCTTCCGCTTCGCCGAGGAATACGGAGTCGGCATGGTCTAAAACTTCTTCATGATGCAGCATTGTCGCTATGCCGCCGAAGATAACGGGTATGCCCCGCTCTCTGTAAATGTCTGCGATCTCCCACGCCCTCGGCATCTGGCAGGTAAGCATGACCGACATTGCGACCAGGTCGGCCTTTTCATTGAAGTCGATCGCCTCTACATTTTCATCGCAAAAAGAAAGCTCTATATCTGCAGGCACCGTTGCCGCAAAGCAAACGGGACCGTGAGGCGGCAGGTGAAATTCCGTCTGCCTGGCCAGTTTGGGCCATTTGGGATAGATAAGTTTTATTTTCATTACACAACGCTGCCTTTCATTGAATTTAAAAATTCCCTGACCATATCATCAAGACCTGAATTTGTCTCCATTACCTTCATTGCATAGTCATAACTGCACAAGACATCCCCTGCTGCATCCGATGTTTTCTTAAGGACAAAATAAACGGCCGAATCCGGTCCGGTCATTCCTGCAAGCATCACGGACGCCTCGTTATTGAGAATTATTTCAGACGCGGTCCTCAAGGCAGTCGCGACAGAGTTGCCCGGGCCTGCAATATAAAACACCGGCCCCTGAAGACCGAAGTGAATGGCCGCTTCCCCCGCAGGACTTGACGGCAGGGTATAAATAAAAAGGTTCCCTCTCGAAAGGGTGCGGCCGCTGTCCAGATAGTCCCTGAAATAATCAAGGTCCGATTGCAGAGAACCGGAAGAGCCGGAGCCGATGGTCCCTATGTCCCGTTTCGATTCCGGGGGGCAATCGATCCCGGCGTCTTTTAATGCCAGCGCTATGGCTGAGCATGTCATTTTCGATACACTGTCAAGACGTCCGAAGTTCTTAAAGGCATGAGAAAATATTTTTTTCTTCGGCAATGCATCGACCGCATATGACTCCTGAATGCCCATCATGACACAGCCATATTCCTGTTGATTAATCCACCCTATGCCGGTTATGGAAATCATATTTTGCTATTCGTTCACCCTAACCCGGCGAAGCCGGAACTAAAATATTTATTAACCACTTGAGACACGGAGGCACCGAGATAAAATAAAAAATAATAATTACCAGAAGTAAAAAAGAACAGGTTATCTTTCTTTCTCCGTGTCTCAGTGCCTCTGTGGTTAATTTTTCTTTTCATTTTGTACAGAATTTATCCGTTATGGTGCTAGCACTAAAGCAGCGTTTATGCCGCTGAAGCCTGCATTCGTCAGAAGTGCCTTTTTATCCGGCCCTATCGATCGTTCCCTTCGTGAAACCCAGCCCGTTGCGTCATCGTCGATATCTTCAAGATTAACGGTCGGAGGGACCGTCTTCTCCTTTAAAGCCCTTAGCGCCATAATCATCTCCACAAGGCCTGCCGCTCCCATAGTGTGCCCTATGCCGCCCTTTATTGAATAGACCGGTTTCTTCTCCCTGAATACCGAATTGAAAGACTTGATCTCCATTGCGTCGTTATATATGGTACCCGTCCCGTGCGCGGAAATAAAACCTATATCCTTTTCATCAGTGCCGGCAAGCTTCATGGCCTTTGTTATGGCCAGGGCCAATCCGTCGCCCGTCCGGGAAGGGCCGGTCATATGATTTGCATCGTCGCTCAATCCCCAGCCTGCTATTTCGCCCAGGGTCTTTCTTTTTTCTTTCCCGGCCCTTGATTCACTCATAAGCAATGCATATGCAGCCGCCTCTCCCAGGCTCAAGCCTCTCCTGTTTTTATCAAAAGGTCTTGCCGCAAATTTATCCAGCGCCATTAACGAAGAAAATCCGGAATAAACAAACTCCGTCACACTGTCGCAGGCGACTACAAGCACGCTGTCGTGTTTCCCGCTGCGTATCATTGCGGCGGCCCTCGCCACAGCGGCTGACGCTGAAGCACAGGCCGCTGATATCACCATCCCATCGCCTTTGATGCCTGCAAGACGCGAGACTTTCTGAAGAAGGTTATTTAAATTGCACCCGGATGCTTCACCCTGTCCCGTGAGAAGGCTCCTTTCAAGCAGATCGATCTCGCCTTTTGTCGTTGCGAGTATTAACGCGGACCTCCCCGGAATGGATGCAGCGGACCCATTGAATAGTTGTTTCATCATCTGCATGACCAGTGAATCTTCCCGGAGATAATCCAGGCCCCTGATTATTGCAGCGGATGATGATTGGAATGCCTGTGTGTTGAACCTGTCGAAATGCGAAACAGCGGTCCTGCCGGACATGGTCCCGTCCCAGCATGCACCGGCGCCGCGACCGTACGCAGTAATCATGTCGTATGAAACAACTACCGCCTTCATTTCTTCCGGTGAAACTCCCCTGCCTGCCATCTCTCGCGGCATTTCCCAAGAAGCCCAGGTGAAACAAGACAGACTTCCCCTGATTCAGCATCCGTAAATACCTGCACCGTATACCCGCTCGTTGCAACAGTCCCGTCGTCCTTTATCAGGGAATATTCAATATTCAGCCGTGAGGCTTCATCCCATATCAAAGCCGCACGAATCGTGAACTCCTCTGCAAGGCGGAGCGGCTTAAAGTAATCGATGTGCAGCCCGGCAACAGGGGCCCGCAGCCCGGCTTCATAAAAATCCCTGTACGACAGACCGCAAAGCCTGGCCAGCTCCTCATACCCCTCTTCAAAATACGCCGGGTACCTGCCGTGCCAAACTATTCCCAGCGGGTCCACTTCACTGAAGTGCACGCGCCTCTTCAGCTCCGCGACAACAGGCCGGGGCGCTTTTTCAGTACATTTAAAATAGGTCTTCTTTTTCCTCATCTCCGGTCCTGTTTTATTTGGATCCTTAATTTCATCTCAGCAGTTTTTTTGCTGTTCCTGCTGAATGACGCCTTTAATATCAGTTCTTCACTGTTTTCCTCAACAACCTTGACCGAGCATTCCATCTCTTCGGAAGGGGATACCGGCGACAGAAACTTTGCCAGCACAATTTCCTTCAATGCTGCGCCTTTCCCCTTCCATTTTTCAACCATGGAAACCACGCATTGTATCTGGCATACTCCCGGCAATATCTTGTTGCCAGGGAAATGCCCCTGGAAACCGACAAAGTCTTCAGGAAAAATAAAATCCGCCCGCAGCTCCCCGCCCCCGGACATTTCAAAGTCCTTCATACACCGTTCAATTTCGTTTTTTATGCTTCTCAAGTCCGGATTTCCTTCAGTTTTACGGTAAGACTGTATCCGTATTTATAGTTGTTAAGTATAATCCCTCCGGGATATATTTTTCCGTTTTCCTGCCGGTATTCGTAATAAGAAACACGCCAGTCCAGCTTATTGTCTTCATAATGGTTTTTTTCAATCAGACGGCCGCCGGCGCCGGCAAATATATATTCCATAAATCCCGTGCCTGCAGGTTCCGTGAATTTAATCTGATATTTCTTCCTGCTGATTTGTGCCACTGAAGAAGGGACCAAATCAAAATAAACCCGTCTGATGTCCTCTCCGACCTTATCGGCAAAATTACCCTTCTCTGCAAATTGTTTCAGTACAAAACGGGAATCGGTCCTGTCCCTGTCGCCTGTCAGTTCAAACAACTTTACGCCCATTGGGTTGATGCAGACGGCAGTGAACGTCTTTTCTACGGCATTGACGTCTATAAAACCAATTCCGGAAAATTTATTCCAATTATACTCAAAAACGATCGAATTGATAAGCTGGAACTTTTCGGGCGAATTATTCCTGAATTCCTCCACGAGCGTCCACGGACCAACGGAGTCCAGTGGGACGCAGGAAGTTTTCTGGAACGGGATGCTCGCGCAACCGGAGAGGAAAATCAGAAAAATAAAGAGTAACCGTTTCATCTATTTACCGGGCCTGCCTGTTTTGTCATTGCGAGATCGATACGACCGTGGCAATCTTTTTGTTTCTTTGGATTGCTTCGGGACTTTGTCCCTCGCAAGGACAGGCAAGTAAAAGTCAGTCATTCTTATCATAGTGTTTTACAGCCTTTCCCTTTCACAAATATCCCGCACAGCTTCGGCACGACCATCACTGATGAAAAGAACCCCGCGCACAAGCCGATGACCATTGTTATGCCGACTGAGGACAGGGCGGGGTGTTTTGCAAAGATCAGCACGCCTGCGCCGATGAGCGTAGTTGCTGTGCAGATCGTGATTGCCATGACTGTGCCGGTGTTCATCTCTTTTCTGCCCCGGAACGTCATGAATATGCCATAATCCGAATTCAGTCCTATTACTAATACTCCCGCGATCATATTGGCCGCATTAATTGAAAGCCCGAAAAGCGCCATAAACCCGAAAAGCCAGACAATACTGGTCAGCGGCGGCACAAGGGCGATCATGGTCTCTCTGATATTAAAGAAACACAGGTAAGTCATCAGGACCACACTTATCGCTGCTATCCAAATCATCAGTTTTAAATCCGAGGAAACCAGTCCGGAAAGTGTGGAGGAAAGTACGGTGGCGGAGACAAGATATGTATCAGGATACCGCCTGCTTATCTCATTCATTGAATCCACATATTCTTTTGTGTCCGGAAAAAACGATATCAAACGGTAACCGCTATCTGTTTTCTGGACAAACCGTTCAAACAAGCTGTTGCCTATTTCCCCTCTATCAAGAGGGGGCAGGGGTGTGTTGTCAAAATGGTTACCTTTCAGACCCTCAAAAAAGGGATCAAAGGCATTTCCGGAAAAATTATATTTTTTGCCTTCCTGCAAAAGGAGGTCCCTGAGTCTTTGTTTCCTCTCTTCCGTCCAGAACATATTCCAGCGCTCTCTGTTTTCCTTCCCTGTTTTTCCGGACGGCCAAAGCGACGCCATGCTTGTGAAATTATCAGCCCCTATTGCCCGGACAGCATCCCTGTATATCTTTTCATTCTTCACAAGCGCGTCTTCGTAATCTGCTGAATTGACCACAAACACTGCAGGCGTTTTCTCCCCGCCCCATGTTTTTTGAAACCGCTCCTCGGCATTTATTATCTCTTTTTCCGTGCCGTCTATGTTTTTAATGTCCCGCTCGAATTCTACGCTGACGGAAAAATACGTCAATGCAATCGTTAAAAAAAGCCAGGCCAGGACAGCCGGACCGCCTGAAAGGTTACTGTTCTCAAGCTTTTCTGCAATACGGTCTGCAAATGCAGCTTTGCCGTATGTCTTTAACAGGAGATGGGGCAGCACATAAATGGAAATGAGCGTTGACAGGACTATGCTGATGATCGTGACAACGGCCAACTGGTTGTAGCCTTTTATCCCGGAGAAGAAAAAGGCGATGAAAATAGCTATCGTTGTAAACGCGCCGAAGCTGACGGGTTTTATCACGTGTTTTACAAAGGGGGCCGGGTCGTTTTTCCCTTGTGCGGCAAAATAAACGTGAGTGCCGTAATCAGTGGCTATCCCCGCGACTGTGGAGCCCAAACCGATCACCCAGTAAGAGAGTTTCCCTAAAAGAAGATACGACAGGTCAATAGATAACACAATCGCCACAACAGGAATCATGAATATCGTAACTGCGCTGATGTCCCTTATTACCAGGCCGTACAGCAGGAGCATGGCAACCGCTGCAATAATGCTGATAAAGACTATGTCCCCTTTTATCAGCTTCTCGTTGCTGACAGTATGGGAGTGTCCGCAGATGATGTCCGCGCGGATGTGGCCCGGCAGCGTTTCGAGATTTTTTTTCAGGGAAGCCAGCAATTTCTTCGAGCCCGCGGAATCCGTAACGGGGACCGCTGCCTTTGCGATCAGCATGGCGTGTCTGCCGTCCCTGCTGACAAAATGCCCGTCTTTTATTTCCACATTATATCCCGTTGAAGACGAAAGGGATTTCAGTTTTTCAAGTACAAGCATTCTCATCCCCAGCGGGTCGGAACGGAGCATGGAGCCGAAAAGCATCCCCTGGGGCTTCAGTAATTGCAGGTAGGCGTCATGAAGTTTCCGGGAAATGCTCTCCTGATTTACCCACGAGTCTATTTGCGAGAGCTCTTCCCCGGAGAGCATCTCCGGCAGTTTTTTAAACATGACGTCAATGTCTCCGGCAAACGCGGATTCCGATATCCCGACAGTGACTTCAGGAAACAGATTTTTATCCAATGAGCCGGCCAGCAGGTCAATCTCCTTAAACAGGTCGTTCATGTCCTTCCCGGGCCCGGTCAATTCCATTGAGACAATCACCTTGCCCGCGACATTTGAATTGCGGAAGAATTCCATGTTCCTGTCGAGCACATCATTTCGAGGCAGGATATTGTCCATGCTGCTTTCGTACTCGACAAAATAAAGGGCGGCGAGGCTTACAATGACCAGAAGGACAAGAATAAACCGGACAGGCCGTTTCTTCCTTGCAGTGAAATCGTATAAACGGCCCGCGTACTTATCGAACACGCCTCTTTACCTCGAAGTCCGAACTGTCGATTGGGGCGTCAAAAACAGTGTCTTTAAATATGATGGTGGTGCTGTCTCCGCTGCTTTCAAGTATCGTGATCTGTTTTAAATACTTCTCGTCCTCTCTGAGCCCGACTGTGATCTTTTTAATGATCTTGACGGCAGGGTTGTTTTCTTTTGGTGTAAAACCCAGGACAAGGGGCGATCTCTGCAATACCTCCACTTCGTAGTCTTTCAGAAGCGATATGTAATCTCCCGAAAACCATACGGCCATCTGGTCCATAAAACTGCGGAAGACCGGGTTGCCGGACAAGGATATTTCCTGTACGCGGCCGGTATCTTCATCCCATTGCCGGACCGACTTATCGCTGATCACAACCGAATACCTGACCGGGTCATCGACATGCCAGGCGATCCTGCCCGGTTTTTGAAGATAAATTCTTCCCCTGATGGTTATCCTGCTTTTAAACACGGCCAGATTCTTTTCCTGGACAAACCCGGTCTTCAGGCTCCTGAAACCGGAGATCTTTTGTTCAACTCCGGAAAGCAGCTCTCTTATCTCCGAAGAACGGGCCTCTTTTTCAGCGGCTGCGCCTCCCCTTACTATTAAAGGATACACCGTTACGCTTAAGGATATTAAGCATAAGAAAATTAAAGTCTTCCTGATATTCATAGCGAACTCCGAAGGCGTACAGGAACAAAGGCGCAGAGGCACAAAGGGAAGGCTGCGGAGGAATTTCCATACGAAACCTTAAAAAAAGAGTTTAGAGTTTGGAGTATATAGTTAAGATAAAAAGAAATCATAATTGCCCCGAAGGAAAAAAGTAAAATATCTTTTGGCGATTACAGAAATTCCGGAGAGCAGGCTTCCTTAGTGTCCGAAAAGATGCGCACCGTCGTTTTCTTTATCATTATGCCAGACCTTGATCTCTCCTCTGGCGATCAATGTCCCTCTTTTAAAAATCTCTCCTTTAATGATGCCGAATCCCCCGTACTTCGCCGCTTTGTAAACGGACACCTGCAATTTATCACCCACAAATGCCGTATCCAGTATCTCCAGGTTCTTTATTCCCAGCAGAAGCCCTTCGGACTTCGAATCGTCGTTTCCAATGTTCTTGAACCCGCTTTGAGCGGCTATCGCCTGCGAAAATATTTCCGGATATGACATTTCGTTCAGCCTGCCGTCTTCACCCACAAATATCGAGTCCTTTGCAACCTCTACTTCCGAGACAGACGCCCTTTCCCCGACTTCCAGCAGCCTGTCAACGACAAGCATCGGTTGTTCATGGGGAACAAGCCTGTCGATGTTCACAGGCAGGGAAACAATGTCCTCCTGCCTGTCTGAATTTTTCCAGCACGAAGGGTCTGAGGCAAGATAGTCTCCCGTCATCTGATATGCCGCGCCCCTGCAGCCGTAACATTCATCCTTGCTTTCACATTTGCCGCACGGACCTTTTATGGTTTTCCTGTATTGTCTGAGCTCCTGAATTACCTCGCTGTCCTTGAGAACGTCCGCCAGTTTTTTCTCTCTGATATTGCCTACCGGCACAGTCACACCGATACACGGCAGGACATCACCGTAAGCATTTACGGCACAGGAAAACTGATGTCTCAGGCACTGCCCCCCTACAAGCGGAGGCTGGGGGTCCCATATGAACCCGTATTTCTCCCGGTCAATTTTCGCAATTTCGTAAAACAGCTCTTTTACGCGGGCCGCATCGACCTCCAGCATACCGTTTTCTCTTGCCTTGCCCTGCGGTGTAATCATTTCAAAATAGGGCGTAACCTTCTGCTCCCTCAGCCAGCTCCACATTTCTTTAAGCTCGTCGATGTTCTGACGGCAAATAATGGTACTGACGCCCATGGGACTATTGTAGGGATATCCGGCTTTCTTCAGGTTCCCGAAGGCCTCCTGAATATGCTTGTATGCCCCTTTCTTACCGGACATAATGTCCTGCAGCTTTTCATCGGTCGTATTCATTTTCAATACGACTACGACACCGTATTCGGAGAACATCTTTGCCGTGGACTCCGTTATGTTGGCCCCGTTCGTAAATATCTCTATTTCCATGCCGAGCCCTTTAATGAACTTTACGGTTTCCAAAATGTGTTGATAGAGCATCGGCTCCCCGCCGAGGATGATGATCTTCCTCGAACCCAATTCCCTCGACTGAACAAGCACATCCCGGATTTCTTCTCCTGTCAACTCCCTTTTACCGTTTAAATCGTTTTGCACATAACAGTAAATACAGTTGAAATTGCAGTTACGGTTAAATTCGACCTCCATTGACAACAGCCTTCCGCTTTGGGCCGTCTCTTCAATTTCGGTCTTTGAGAATTCCGCTCCGTATATGCGGTTGTGACATCTCGTCATTTAACTGTTTCTCCTGTCTATAAAGCGATTTATCTTCCGGGAGTTCCCGGCTGAAATATGTCTTTTTACATCTTCGTCACTTGTTACAACAACTTCCGGCCTTACACGCAGTCTTGCCTGAAGCCTGTCCATGATATTATCGGGTGAACATGGGCCGTTTGTTGCCGAAACATAGACTCTCAGTATGTCCGAGAGGTCGAAATCACTGCTTACTGCAACATAATATTCACCCACCCCGGGTATCTCATCCAGCACTTCATAAACAGCCTGTGGATACAGCGTAGTCCCGCGGTATTTAATCATCTGTTTTTTTCTTCCTGAAATCGGACCAAGGCGGAGAGAATATCTTCCGCATTCGCAAGGCCCGTCCGCAAGGAAACTGACATCACCTGTTTTAAACCGCAGCAAAGGCATTCCTTCAACAGAAAGGGTTGTGACAACCACCTCTCCCGTTTCTCCCGGGGGAAGGGGCTTCCCTTCGTCATTAATGATCTCTACAATAGCCAGTTCGGGATGAAGATGTCCACCTCTCTGGGCAGTGCATTCACAAAAAGTCGTAATTGTTTCCGAAGAAGCATACGTGGAAAACACCTTCGCTCCCCAATCCTCCTCCAGATACTGTCCCATCTTTAACAGGGACAGGTTTCTGTCCCTTATCGGCTCGCCTATGCAAATCAATTTATTTACAGCAGTTTTTCGGGGGTCGATGCCTCTGGCCTGCAGGAATTGGCCCAGCTTGTGTAAAAATGAAGGGACCCCGATCAGGGCCGTAGGATTCATCCTCTGAATAATCTCAAGATGGCCGGCAAAACTGCTCAGGCCGTTTCTGATCACAGATGCGCCAAGCGCCCTGAGTCCGAGGAAGTATGCTAATCCGGCTATGAAACACCTGTCCATGGTGCAGGTCAGAAGCACTATATCTTCCGGCGAAAGTCCGCATCCTGCAAGCGATACTTCTTCATTATAGGCGAGACGTTTCAGGTCGTTTTCCGTATACATTATCTTCGTCGGTTTGCCCGTAGTTCCGGATGACAGGACTATATCTCTTATATCCGATACCGGCACGGCAAGAAGGTCGTCATTGTATTTCTCGAAAGCGGATTTGTCGGTAAACGGCAGCTCGCTTAAGTTATCAAGGGTTGCATGTTCTGCGTCAAGTCCGCGCAATGTCCTGCGGTAATACGTTGACCTCGCGGCAAGATACTCCATGTGCTTTCTGAAAAGCCTTTCCTGGACTTCCCTTATCCTGTCGGGCGTTTCGAATTCGAGACCCCTGTATTCAACAAAATCCATCATACCCCTCTCTCCATCAGCGCCAGTTCCCTGCCTATCATCTCACGTATCCTGTTTTTGAATGTAAACACGCTCATTTCCTTATATTCATTCCAGGTAATCGCCGGCAGCCTGCGTATCCTGATTGTTCCCGGTCTCAAAAGTAGGGAGCCTTTGGGTGGGATATTTTCACTTCCGGAGATGCAAAGGGGCACTACAGGCGCTTTTGATTTTAATGCAAGACGGAAAGCAGAACCGTGAAAATTGCCGATGTTCCTGTTTCCCGACCTGGTCCCCTCAGGAAAGAAAATAATAGAGACCTTTTCCCTCAGCAGCTCCAAAGCGTTCCCGAAAAACTCTTCAGACGGCATCATCCTTATATTTAAATATCCCGCCTTGCGGGCAAAAAAACCAATGACCGGGATACGGAAAGGCCATATGTTGACTACCTGCACTCCTTCAACCGGGAGCACGGCCATCAAAAAACCATCGGAAAAACTCCGGTGATTACAGACAAAGATATATGGTCCCCCTACATTGGTCGTTGAATGGTCCTCGCAGCAGATTCTGATGAACGGAAAAGGGATCAGCGTTATCCCTCTGCCCCACCATCCTATGGACCTGCGGACCAGTTTCAACGTCCCGCGCCGCCCTGTAAACAAGGACATTAAAGCAACAAAAAGCACGAGCGCCGGTATGCAAACAACTGAGTAAATCGCAAATAGGATATAGGAATATAAATTCAGAAAATAGATCTTGATATAATTCATGCCGAAATAGTTTTTTTACTGTCCTTCTTTTTTTATGGCTGAAATAAACTGATAAATGTCCTGCAGCGTACGTATATTTCTGACCTTTTCCTCATTACGTATATTGACACCGAAACTCTTCTGAAGGGCTGCCACAAGGTCCACGATATCAAGACTGTCCAGGCCAAGGTCTGTAAAAATATGCGCTTCAGGTTTTAATCTGTCTTTCTCTATCTCAAAAGACTCTTCAAATACTTTGTTGGTAATGTCAATAATTTCCTGCTCGTTCATTTATTCTCCATAATTATTCAGACATTCACAAGTAAGAACACATCATCTTCCTTTTGTCATTGCGGTCAGAGATTCGTAGCGAACTTGTCCGGGAATGACGCTTATGTCGCTTTACTCATGACAGGCTTAGTATATAGGCATTCCTTTTTACCCGGTTCCTGATAAATGTCCATCAAGGACATTTATTATAATACAAAAGAACAACAAGGAGCGCTCCTTCCCTTCCTAATGTTTTCTGCATACCAGCGCCGCATTAATGCCCCCGAATGCAAAACAATTTTTCAATACCGTCCTGATCTCCTTTTTCACCGGTTTTGCAACATGATTTATTCCACTGCAATCGGAAGCAGCTTCATCCAGATTGAGTGTCGGGTATATAACGCCTTTATCCATCATCAACAGGCATGCAATCAGCTCAATTGCGCCGGAAGCTCCGAGTGTATGTCCCATGTGGCCCTTAAGACTGCTGACCGGGACCGTATCACCGAAAATTTCCCTTATTGCGGAGGCTTCTTCCTTGTCCCCCTGAATCGTGCCTGTTGCATGCGCATTTATGTAGTCAATTTCATCGGGCGTGATTTCAGCGTTATTTAATGCTCCCTTGATACACCTGATTATGGATTTATCATCCGACTGGCTTATATGTGCCCCGCTCCCGCAAGTGTTGTAACCGATTATCTCGGCATAAATCTTTGCATTCCTGCGGACTGCGTGTTCATAATCTTCCAGTACTACAATACCGCTTCCCTCTCCGCAAACGAGACCGTCCCGGTCTTTGTCAAAGGGTCTCGGGGTCTGATGAGGGGTCTGATTATATTTCGAGGAAGTCGCAAATACAACATCAAAAGAACCCGTCACCGAAGGGTGAAGCTCCTCCGCTCCTCCGCACAACAAGACATCCTGTTTTCCTGAGCTGATGATCTCAAATCCTGTCCCTATGGCCTGAAGAGATGATGCACAGGCCGCTGACGTGGCCATGACATATCCGGTCAGTCCGAGGTATTGTGCGACATTGATTGCCGCACTATGAGACATGCACTGAAAAAACATGGAAGAAGGCAGCAGGCTAAGGTCTTTCTTGAACAGCATGATCTCAAAGGCCTTGCTGATGCTGATGGCGCTGCCTGTTGTGGAACCTATGATGCAGCCCATCCGGTCCGGCTGTACCTGAGATATATTAATCCCTGAATCCGCGAGCGCCTGCTCTGCCGCTTGCGCTGCGAAAATGCTCATCCGGCCCATTGAACGCCGGCTCTGACGGGGGATTTTTTTCTCGTCCTTCAGCTCCGCAGGCGCTGCCACATGGCTGTTCATCCCGCAGTATCCCGCCCATTCCTCCATGTAACGCACCGCGCTTGTACCGGATGCTATGCCTTCCATTAAAGAACGGACCCCGCTTCCTAACGGGGAAATGGACCCCGCCCCTGTGATAACGACCCTTTTCATGTGCTGAGGTTCCTGAATATGAACTCCCTGTATTTATTCTCATCCAGGATTGTCCGTCCGACAATGAACGAAGACATCATGGCGCCGATGATACCCGGCAGAAGAGAACTCTGCCCGGCCGCATATAGATTACGCAGGGGGAGTTTCCCTATAAGATTAATCTGGTTCATTTTCTGCTTGATGCCGTAAGCAGAGCCGTCCGGGCTGTTCAGGTAATCCCTGAAAGTAAGCACCGATGCTGAATCAACAACCTGCAGTTTATCTTTATATTGAGGATATACCTTTATTATGCGGCCCATAATGTCATCGACCCGGCCTTTTTTATACTCCTGATAGGCGCGCGGTCTTTCCCCGGTCTTCGAGACCTCCCATTCTTTTACATGCTCCGGAAAGGATATCTCAAAGGCGTCAATGGTTTTGTATGTTTTGTCCCTTACATGTTCCACGGATTTAATAAGGACCAGGGCGGGCGCGCCTTTATAGGCCGGGTCCAATAGCCGGTTTACATCACAGTGAGGGAATATCGACAAAATGGACGATTCAAAATCAGGCTCTTCATGATCAGAATCCAGCACGGTAAAGACGGAAAAAAATCCCACTGAAGACTCAAAATCCGAGATCCTGTCGATAAAGGCCCTGCTTATATATTCCCTGGGCAGAATTTTCAGTATCTCCCTCGGATGGATCGTGAATACACAGTTATCTCCTGAAACTTCCTCGCCTGTATTAAGGATGAAGCTTCCGACCTTTTTATTATTGATGTCCGCAAACTCCGTGATATGCGTGCTGCAGCGGATTTCGATGTCATGGTCTTTAAATTTTTTCTTGAATGCCTGCACCAGGGCACTGCCGCCGTTTTCAATGCGCGCGACAGAATGATAAAGCTCCAGGCACATGCGGCTGTGGTTTGCAAAGGATATCTCCTCGGGTTTCACCCCGTAGCACATGGCAAGAGCGGAAAGCAGCGCCTTCAGCGCATGGTTTTGGGTCAATTTATTCAAGACCTCTTCCAGTGTGATAAAGTCCTCGTCTGCTAAAATATGCTCCGAAAATATTGTGCGGAGATTCATGGACGGCGTATCATCGCAGACTTTCTGCACCATGCCGAAATACCTGTCAATAGCGGACGTCTCTTCCGGGAAGTATTCCTTAAACTTGTTCTTGATATTATCAATTCCGTACGGGACCTCATACTGCCTGCCCTCCGATTCAATAAAGAAGCAGTTGGCGCGGTCCTGCGACAGGAATATCGGCCTGATTAAATCACGGACCTCAAGGACGGTCAGGATATCATATAATATACCGCCTTTCTGAAGACCCCCGGTAAAATGAAACCCGGTATCAAAAGGAATTCCATTTTTATAAAACCGGGATATAGACCCGCCGATGAACGGGTTCTTTTCCAGCAGCAGCACCTTGCGCCCGTTCATCCCGAGGATAAGGGCCATGGTCAAACCGCTGATACCGCTTCCGACTACTATGTCATCATATCTTTTCATTGACCAACAATAAAATCAGGAGTTATAGAAACTACATTGAAAGCCCGCCGTTAATGCCTATAACCTGCCCGTGCACATACATATTTTTTTCAGTACATAAAAAATCAACAACGGACGCCACATCGTCAGGAGTTCCGATGCGGTTGACGGGAATTAAAGGCAGGACCTGTTCTTTAGGAAGATGTTTCGTCATTTCGGTCTCGATAAAACCGGGAGCTACTACATTCACCAATATATTTTTTTTGCCTACTTCACGCGCCAGCGCCCTGGCAGCGCCGATCAACCCTGCTTTGGAAGCAGAGTAATTTACCTGGCCCGCCTGCCCGATCTGTCCCGATGTTGACGAGACAATAACGATGCGCCCCTTTTTGGCCCTCAGCATCGAAAACAATACCGCACGGGTCACATTGTAGAAACCGTCAAGGTTTGTGGAAAGGACCGAGTCCCATTCTTCCCTTGTCATCCACACCATAAGGTTGTCGCGGGCAATCCCCGAATTGTAGACCAGTACATCCGGTGCAAAATTTTCCACTCTGGAAGCCAGAGCAGCTTCCGTCTCATCATAATTCGAGACATCAAAGGGGACCAGCTCACAACCCGCGCTCATCCCTTCTATTTCGGATTTAACTTTTTGCGCGGCCTCATGGTTGCTCTTGTAAGCCAGCCATATGTCGAATCCGGATTTGGCCAGCCTTAAAGCAATTGCACGTCCGATCCCGCGGCTTCCGCCTGTTATTAAAGCAGTTTTTCTCATGGGAAGGTGTGGTGGTATTATATTAATTACAGCAGTTTTTTTTCAATCAACCATGATACGTTGCCTTATTTCCAAATCCGGCGAACAGGAGTTATTATACGAAAATGGAAAAAACCCCTGATTACAGACTCGTCATCACCATTGCGCTCAAAAAAGAAGTGCCTGAAGGCTGCTTAATATCGCACCATATCCCGGTCTGCACCCTCGCCTCCCTTAAGTCCGGCGCACTTCGGCGCAAGAACGCCCCCAACGCAGACATGCTAATAATAATAACCGGGGCGGGACACACCGCGAGCGAAGAGGCGGCGTGCTGGATACGGGACAACATAAATCCGCTTCATGTCGTCAACATCGGCACATGCGGGCTGACTGACAGAACATATGCGCCGGGCAAATGGATAATCCCGCAATACGTCGCAAACGAAGAGGGAGACAGGCTTAAGCTCGATACGCAGATTCCGCTCATCCACCACGGGGACATGATAGACGTCCATTCTTTGCTGAGCGTGAAAAAGCCATGCCTCGGCGATTTGCCCATGACATGGAAAAAGCATGAGGCCGTCGATATGGAATGCTATTTCCAGGCAAAGGTGTTTGCAGACACAAACATAAACTTTCACTGTCTGAAATTCAGCACCGATTATTCCGACCATAACGCCCTTTCCGATTTCGACCTGCATCTTGATTCGTTCAACCAACAATTACCAGAGCTCTTCAGTCCCTCAAAAGGAGGGGACGGGGGAATAAGACTGGACCGGCGCGATTGACTTTACTTCGCTGTTTTAGTATTCTTTTAACCACAAAACTCTTACAGGACAACCTATGATAAAGAAGCTTTTCCCCAAAGAACTCGATTTCTTCGGCATGTTCGAGAAGGCGGCGCTGAATGTCAATAAAGGCGCGACGTCGCTTGTGGAGATGATGGAAAATCTCGCGGTCTCAGCCGAGGCAAAGGCAAAAGAAATACACGACGCCGAACAGGAAGGCGATATGCTCACCCACGAGGTAATGCGGAGACTCAATAAAACCTTTATTACGCCCCTCGACAGGGAAGACATACACGCCCTTATCAGCCGCCTGGATGACGTAATCGACCTGATCTGGGCCTCGGCCGACAGGGCTGTTTTATTTAAAATAACCGACCCCCAGCCCGAAGCGGTCGAACTGGCAAAGACCCTCCATGAGACCACGGAGATAATTACAAAGGCCATCAACTGCCTCAAGGACAAAAAATATTCATATATCCAGGAATACTGTATTGAAATAAACAGGCTTGAAAACAGGGGCGACAGGATATTCAGGGAAGCGCTTGTCAAATTGTTCGATAATATAAAGGACCCCATCCTCGTCATCAAGTGGAAAGAGGTCTATGAACACCTTGAAGACGCCAGCGACACCTGCGAAGATGTTGCCAATATCCTCGAAGGTATAGTCCTCAAACATGCATGACACCTATCTGCTGCTTGTATGCGTAATAGTCCTCGCTGCAATCTTTGATTTCATTAACGGCTTTCATGATACCGCAAACGCCATAGCCACGTCCGTATCAACAAGGGTCCTGTCGCCGAGGGTCGCTGTTTCCATGGCGGCAGTATTGAATCTGGCCGGCGCCCTTACGGGTACCGCAGTGGCCAAAACCGTGGGAGCAGGTCTTGTGGATACCGCAAGCGTCACGCAACTTACGGTCGTTTCCGCCCTCCTTTCCGCGATTATATGGGATTTAATTACCTGGTATTTCGGGTTGCCCACATCCTCAAGTCATGCGCTGCTTGCGAGCATACTTGGCGCGGCAGTCGCTACTGCCGGAGTAGAAGTTATCGTCCAGAAAGGCGTATACAAGGTTTTGATAGGGCTGATCTTTTCTCCCATCATAGGTTTTTTCCTGGGTTTTCTCCTGATGCTGTTCCTCATGTGGCTCTTCGGGCGGTCCCCGATCGGGTTTGTAAATTCATTCTTCAACAGGCTTCAGATAGTATCGGCGGCTTACATGGCCTTCAGTCACGGCAACAATGACGCCCAGAAAACGATGGGTATCATAACCATGGCGCTCGTGAGTTATTATAAACTTCCGGACTTCCATGTGCCTTATTGGGTAATGGTCCTTTGCGCAACAGCTATGGCGTTAGGCACCGCAATCGGCGGCTGGAGGATCATTAAGACACTCGGGGTAAGGCTTGTTCAAATGCAGCCTATCCACGGTTTTGCCGCAGAGACCTCGGCTGCCACCGTTATAGAGATTGCGTCCCGGATAGGACTTCCTCTTTCAACCACCCATATAATCTCATCAACCATTCTGGGGGTGGGGGCCACAAAAAGGGCCTCTGCGGTCAGATGGGGAGTAGCAATGAATATTGTGATGGCGTGGATACTGACCCTGCCCGTGTGCGCGGTACTGGCCTGGCTGATTTACAAGGCGCTTGCGCTTATAAGCTGACCGGGCCCTTTCTCAAAACCTTCGGCGGGGTAACTGTGACATCGATAATTGTGGAAGGCTTGCCGCCCGGGGTTTTTCCCCCATCGATAATCAAATCAATATTATCTCCGAAATAATTTATAACGGCAGATGCATCCTCTGCAGGAAGTTTCCCGGATTCATTCGCGCTGGTGGCGGTAATCGGTACTCTCAGTGCCCTCGCTAACCGGAGGGCGACACCCTCTCCGGGTATCCTTACCGCGACCTTGCCGCTGCCTCCGGTTATTAATGCCGGTACGTTGTCCCTTGCTTCAAAAATGATGGTCAGCGGGCCGGGCCAGAATTTTTTCATCAAACTCTCCGCATGAGAAGGGATGTCCTTCACAACAAGCCTCAGCGTATCCATATCACCGACTATTACAGGCAGGGGTTTATCGGCAGGTCGCTTTTTGAGGTCATAAAGCTTTTGGACCGCGGCTTCGTCTGTAACCAGTGCGCCGAGCGCATAAAAGCTTTCGGTGGGATATGCAATGGTCCCACTGTTCTCAAGGACCTCCAGCGAGCTCCTGAAAATACGCCTTGCATTTTTTTCCGTAAAAGTTAAAAATATCATCGCTGATTTTTAGGATAGCAAAATTCGGGCATTTATTTTCAATTTTAAAATGGGAGGAATTATGAAAAAAATCGGAAAGCTTTTAATCCTGCTGTACGCGGTCTCCTGCATGTACGGCTGCGCAGCCGCCCTGATAGGGGTAGGCGCAGGGGCGGGAATTGTAACTTATAAATACGTGGACAGTCTTTTGATTAAAGAATATCCTCTCGAATATGCAAAGGCATGGGAGGCGTCCAACACGGCATTGAAAAACCTCCAGTTCAGCATATCGGACAGTGTCAACGAAGGGACGCGTGGGGAGATAGATGCCGTAAAAAAAGACGGGGACAAGGTCGTCATCAGGCTGAAAGACATGGGGCAGGGGGTGACATCCGTAAGTATACGGGTCGGCTTGTTAGGCAGCCGTGTTGAGGCGGAAAAAGTACATAATGCAATCGCCTCTGCCGCCGGGATATAGACGGTTTATTCCCGGGCGCCGCGTTCGAGTAAAGCCGATATCTTTCCGGAGACCGCGCGGGACCCTTTGTTCCTGAGGGCATTGAATACCCCTTCGGCCGCAAGCGACTTGAGAAACTTCTCTCTCTTTTCAGGATCGGGTATTTTTATCAGCGCCTTTCTTCGCACTGATTCGGCAAACCTCAGGAAGTCCGCAAACTCTGTGCCGTAAAGCTTTTCCAGCTCCTTCCTTATCGCCTTTGATATGGCAGGACTTGCGCCTTCCGTAGAAACAGCGATCGTCAAAGGTCCGCGTTTAACTATAGACGGTGCGATAAAATTCCCTTCGGAAGGCATGTCGATAACATTGACGAGGGATTTTGCGTCCCGTGCGACCCTTGAGTTTATCTGAGGAGAAGAGGTGCCGGCAATAACAATGAATGCGCCCTTAAGGTCTCCTTTCTTATAAGCCCTGTTTATGTGGACGAGCCTGCCTTTTTCTTTTAATTTCCCAAGACTGCCTGTAAGAGCGGGGCTGATGATCACGACGGATGCGCCGGCCTTTATCAGGGTACGGGCCTTTCTTTCAGCTACGTTGCCGCCGCCGACCACAACTGCCTTCTTATTTTTAAGGTCCAGGAAGACGGGATAATATCTCACTTATCTTTGTCCTAAAAAAACATTTATCCACAGATTAACGCAGATTAGCACAGATTTATTAAACACTTAATCAGCTTTTGTCTTTCGCCTTTTGGGTGAATAAACAATTGTGCCCTTTTATTTGTATCGTTGTCTTTATCTGTGAAATCTGCGGATATAACTGCCGTTTTAAGGGTTATCACTTTTTTATTATCAGATACGTAAATGAAGAAAGCTGTTTTTTGGCCTCATTGGAAAGCTCAAGAGTGGGATATTTATTGATAAGGGTGGTCAGGGTGTTTATGGCCTTGCCTCTCTGTCCCATTTTCGCATAAGACAGGCCGAGATAGTAAAGAGCTTCCGAGTCTTTCACCGAGTCCGGGAAATTTTCAAGCAGGCTGCTGTAGCGCAGCGCCGCCGCATTATAAGAGCCTTTTTGGAAATAGAAGTTGGCGACATAAAATTCATATTCGGCCAGAGCCCGCTGGCACGTCTTTATCCTGTCATCGGTAACATCCATGTATGGGTTCCTCGGATAGTTCCTCCGGAGTTTGCCGAATTCCTTCAAGGCCCTCTGGGCAGTCGAGAAACTGACGTCGACCGTCGTTATCCTTTTAAAAAAAGTCATGGCCAGATTGTACTGGGCGTAAGAGGCGTATTTATGAAACGGATACAGGTCAAGAAAGGACTCGTATTCGGCGGCGGCCTCCTCATAGGCCTCTTCCTCGAAATATGTATCGGCAATGCGGAGTTTGGCCAATTCGGCATATTGCCTTGAAGCGTCCTTCGTCCTGATACTTTCGAGAAGCCCCCTTGCCTCCGCGTATTTCCCTTCTTTTATCCAGTCATTGGCCTGCTTGAAAGTTGCCTCCGGATTAAAGGGCGGCTCCTTGACCTCCGTGGTAGAGCATCCGATCAGAAGGGCCGCAATAAAAAGCAGCGACATCCTTTTTATTCTGTATTTCATGCGCGCCGTCATCGTGTTCACCGGATAATTTTATCCTAATATTTTTTTTTTATCAAACAGCGCCGGATAGGGTCTTGCCCTTGTAAGGTAAAACGGCAATCCTGTATCATATACGGCAAATGGCTTATAAAGACTTGCGTGAATTCCTGTCAGTCCTTGAGAAAAAAGGACTTCTGAAACGGATAAAGGCAGAAGCCGACCCCGTACTTGAGATAGCGGAGATCAATGACAGGGTTGTGAAGGCAAACGGCCCGGCGCTGTTATTTGAAAATCCGAAGGGGTCCGGATTCCCGGCCCTTGTAAATGCCTTCGGCTCTTTCGAGAGGATGCGACTCGCTCTTGAGGTAGGGAGTCTCGATGACATCGGGGGACGCATTCTTGAATTCCTCGAACCGGAGATACCCACCAATTTCATAGAAAAACTCAAGGCGCTGCCGAAACTCAAAAAGCTCGCTGATTTCATTCCCAAAGTTGTCAGATCAGGCCCTTGCAAGGAAGTAATTATTAAAGACAACCCTTCGCTTGATATCTTCCCTATTTTAAAGACGTGGCCTGAAGACGGCGGGAAATTCATCACCCTGCCGATGGTCTTTACAAAAGACCCGGACAAGGGAGATCGGAACTGCGGCATGTACCGCATGCATGTCTACGATTCAAAGACCACGGGCATGCACTGGCATATGCACAAGGACGGGGCAAGACATTACCGGAAGGCAGAGCAGAAAGGGCAACGGCTGGAAGTAGCGGTTGCGATCGGCTCCGACCCTGCGGTCATGTATTCTGCAACAGCCCCGCTTCCGGAGGGAGTGGATGAGATGCTCTTTGCCGGATTTTTGCGCAATGACACTGTAGAGCTTGTGAAATGTGAGACTGTGGACCTTGAGGTCCCGGCCAATTCGGAGATCGTGCTTGAGGGCTATTGCGAACCGGGGGAAAGAAGGACTGAAGGGCCTTTTGGAGACCACACAGGTTATTACTCCCTTGCCGATGAATATCCGGTATTTCACATCACGTGTATCACGCACAGGAAAGACGCGATCTATCCCGCGACCATTGTCGGCAAGCCGCCGATGGAGGACTGCTTTATCGGAAAGGCAACGGAAAGGATATTCCTTCCATTGCTGAGAAAACAACTTCCTGAGATCATTGACATGAACCTTCCGCTCGAAGGCGTGTTCCATAACATCGCCGTTATTTCCATTGACAAGCGCTATCCCGGTCACGCAAGGAAGGTCATGTATGCCCTGTGGGGAATGGGGCAGATGAGCTTTACAAAGGCGATCATCATCGTGGACAAATGGGTCAACGTGCAGGACCTCAGCGAGGTCGTCTGGAGGATGGGAAATAATGTGGACCCGAAAAGAGATACCGTTATTGTCGAAGGGCCTCTTGACGTGCTTGAACACGCCTCCAATGTCCCCGCATATGGCGGCAAGATGGGAATCGACGCTACGAAGAAATTACCATCGGAAGGCTTTACCCGCGAATGGCCCGGCGAAATAGTCATGTCCGAAGACATCGTTAAACGTGTCACCGAAAGATGGAAAGAGTTCGGGTTTTAACTGCCCGGAAAATCCTTTTCTCTGGACATGTCAATAATTTTGTGTAAACGCCTTATTAGGTATATTCATGCCAAGGGCATTCTTCCATCAAACAATATAGCAAATTTAAGGCCGATTTCCAGTCCCTAATCGGCATCGTCACATCCCAAGGACTTCTTTTACACCTTCCATGGTGATTCGCAAACTTCAAATAATCACCTGCCCAAAACCGCCGTGTACTTAGGTTGCTTGAGATTCATTTCTTTTTAAAACCGGAACAGCCTCGTCAATCCTGTATTGTTCACTTGCATAAATAAAACTCTCCGGCATAAATCTCTGAAGGTCATCATCACGTTTATTGGTGTAGATTTTCAGTAAGTTGTTTATCTCTTTATTTGTCATACCAGTGCTTAAGGCACCTACTGTTAGTGAAAACGGATATCCGGAGAGCAAGCCGACCGGATTCCCGATCGGCGCCGGGAATGATAAACAATGGAGGATTGTCGCATATGTCTTTGACTTATACATGGTATTGACAAAAAAATAAAACTGTTATAGTATTTTCATTAACAATTCTTCTTTTTTACAATCCCGTTTCTTTGTGAAGGGTTAACACCTCCAAGAGTACGATTTTTCAAAATATAATTAAGGAGAGCGTCTTATAATTTACACATTTTTTACCCGGAACCGGTTTTAACAGGCAACTTCATCAGCCTTAAAATGTAAAATGCCCGCATTCGGGCAATATCCCCCGCTGAAAAGGAAAATCCCATGGCAGACAAACAAAGGAATCAAGGAGAAGGCATGAACATTACAGACCTTAAAGAAAAAACGATCGATGAATTGACCAAGATGGCCAAAGGCCTGAGCGTCGAAGGCGCGAGAGGACTCCGCAAACAGGACCTCATTTTTGCAATACTGCAGGCACAGACTGAAAAGACGGGTCTGATTTTCGGCGAAGGCGTGCTTGAGATACTTCCGGACGGTTTCGGTTTTCTCCGCTCTCCCAATTACAGTTATCTGCCAGGGCCTGATGATATTTACGTCTCTCCTTCCCAGATAAGAAGATTCAATCTCCGCACCGGAGACCTTGTGACCGGGCAGATACGCCCTCCGAAGGAAAGCGAAAGATATTTTGCCCTTCTTAAGGTCGAAGCCATTAACCACGAGCCCCCTGATGAGAACATTGAGAGGCAGTTGTTTGATAATCTTACCCCTTATTATCCGACTGAAGCAATTAATCTCGAATACCACAAAGATGATTACTCAACAAGGGTCATGTCACTTGTTACCCCAATAGGAATGGGGCAGAGAGGCATGATCGTCGCAGCGCCGAGAACGGGCAAGACAATGCTGCTTCAATCCATAGCAAAGTCGATAAAGAAAAACCACCCGGATGTGCATCTTATCATCTTGCTTATAGATGAAAGACCTGAAGAGGTCACCGACTGGAAGCGACAGGTAAGCGCGGAGATAATAAGCTCCACATTCGATGAACCCCCGCAGAGACACATACAGGTGGCTGAAATGGTTATTGAAAGGTCAAAGAGGCTTGTTGAGTCAAAGAGGAACGTTGTGATTTTACTTGACTCGATAACAAGGCTTGCAAGGGCATACAACGCCGTTATCCCGGCCAGCGGAAAAGTCCTTTCAGGCGGCCTCGATTCCAATGCCCTTCAGAAACCGAAGAGGTTTTTCGGGACCGCCAGAAATATCGAAGACGGCGGAAGCCTGACGATCCTTGCAACGGCCCTCATCGACACCGGCAGCAGGATGGACGACGTAATTTTTGAGGAATTCAAGGGCACCGGCAACATGGAGCTGCATCTCGACAGGAAGCTCGTGGACAAGCGCATATTCCCGAGCATTAATATCAATGCCTCCGGTACGAGAAAAGAAGAGCTGCTCGTAGAGAAGAGTGTGCTTCAGAGGATGTGGATATTGAGGAAAGTCCTCCACTCGCTCAGCACCGTTGAGAGCATGGAATTCCTGCTTGACAAGATTACAGGCACCAAGAACAACAAAGAGTTCCTCGATATGATGAACAAGTAGAGATCAGGTCTTGAAGAAGCTTCCCGCGAGACTGCCCAGTAAGGCCCCTGTAAAGTCTGCAAGGGAATCATAGAGACTGGCGTCTCTGCCTGCCACGAAAGACTGATGAAATTCATCAGTAAAACCGTAAATGCCTGTCAACAGGATCGCTATACCAAAAACATATCTTTTGACGCCGCTTCTGTCAAGGGAAATATACAACAGGAAAGCCAGCGGGATATAAACAAGGATGTGAATCAGCTTGTCGGAGTTACTCGGAAGCTTGGGAAGGCAAAAGGTATTGGACGACAGATAAAAAATCAGCCCCATGTACCCTATGGTAATACACCATAGGGTAAGAGCGTGGAAGGTTTTTGTTTTGTTTGCTTTATGCATAATAACGAAATATTTAACGATAAATTATTTTACTTCAACCAAAGAATTTCAACCACATCAGCGACTTGTGGAGCACTCCTCCCACGGCGAAAGAGAATGGAAACACAAACCCTGCTATCGCAAGTGCCGCTTTTAAGCCTCTCTCTTTTATTATCATAAACAGATTTGCGATGCAAGGGATGAACAGGGTAATGGTTACAAGACTCACCACCACCTGCTCGGTGTTAAGGAGCCCCTGTTCCTGAAGGGCAAAGAGTCCGGCGGCCCCGTAATCACGCCTCAAAAAACCCATTATAAATGATTCCGTTGTCTGAGGGGGCAGACCCAGTACGTTTACGATGAGAGGGGAGGCGGCATTCTGTAAAAAAGGAAGCACCTTCATCTTGTCTGCGACAAACAATATCAGGGTCCCGAGAATAAAGAGCGGCACAGCTTCCTTGAGATACCATTCTATGCGGCTCAAGGTCTTGATGAGGACATTTGAGATCTGGGGCATCCTGATCGGAGGCAGTTCAAGTATAAAGTCAGTCCGCTTGCCGGGTATGAGTTTTGCGGCAATAAAACCCACAAAAAGTATTACAAGCGTCAAAACAGATATCCAAACTAGCAACGCCGAAAGCGGTTGTTTCCCGAACATACCGAGGATAACGCCGATTTGCGCCGAACACGGGACCCCAAGGGCAAGGAGCAGGGTAACTATTATTCTTTCCTTTTTTGTATCGAGGATTCTCGTCGTCAAAGTTGCCATCGTATCACAGCCGAGGCCGAGGATCATCGGAAGGACGGCCTTGCCGTTAAGCCCCATGGTCTGAAAGACCTTGTTCAGCATGGCGGCAAGACGGGGCAGATACCCCGAGTCCTCCATAATCGAAAAAGCAATGAAAAACGTTGCCGTAATCGGCAATATGATAGCGATCGCATAGGTGAGTGCCATTGTAATGACGCCGTAAGGCCCGATAAGCAGGTCCTGCAAAAACTGAATGGGGACAAAAGACATAACTATCTTCCCGGCCCATGGATTCAGGTATTCGCCGAAAACCACCTCTTCCATGAAATCCACCAGGGTCCCGGCGCCGAAAACCCCGACAAATTCATACAGGGCATAAATGACCAGCATGAGAAAAGGCATCCCCCAGACAGGATGAGTCGTAATTTCGCCGATGAATCTTGATGCATCTTTTTCGCTTGTCACCGTCTTCGTCATAACTTCACCTGCAAGACCGTCAACAGCTTTAAGCCTTTGCTGGCTGATAACATAGCTTAAAGGCATCGGATACTTTTCTGCGGCCCTGTCTCTGAGCGCCTCTAAAAGGTCTATTTTTTCCGTGGTCAGGTTTCCGAGAAGCCAGCCTTTCAGGGTTTTGTCCCCGGAAAGAATCATCAGTGCTATTGAACGTCCCGATATGTTTGTCTCAGGGAGAAGGGTCTCCATTTTTGAAATGTGCTCTTCGATATTGGCATCATAAGTGAATCTGAAATTTGACACCCTGGGATGGACGGCGGCCTTTTTCAGAGAAGATATCCCTTTCTTTTGAACGGCAACGGTCGAAACCACTTCTACTCCGAAAATTTCGCCGAGGCCGTCCTCTTTAATCTCGATACCCCTGTTTGACGCCTCATCTTTCATGTTCAGATCAATGACAAGGGGGACGCCCATTTCGACTAATTGAAGGGTAAGGAAAAGCGCCCTCTTGATGTTTTTTGAATCAATGACCTGGACGACAGCTTCCGGCTTTTCGTCAAGCAAAATGTCCCTTGTGACTTTTTCGTCCTCGCTCATAGGGACAAGACTGTTGACCCCCGGGGTATCCACGACGACAAACTTTTCCCTGTGCAGGGTGATCTCTCCCCGTGTTACCTCAACGGTCGTGCCGGGGTAGTTCGAGACCATTACATAGCGCCCGGTCAGAAGCCCGAAGATGGCGCTTTTGCCTACATTGGGATTGCCGACGAGAAGTATCTTGGCGGCGCTTTTTTCAGTATCCTGTTTATGGTTATGATCGTGCATTATTATCAAATCCGGCAATGGACCTCGGTTAAGGCAGATGGGTCGGTCATGGAGAATTTCTCATGGTTAATGATAAAGTCCCTGTCCGCCCCTTGTCAAGGAAATGAGAATCCATTATTAATTAAAGCAGCCCCGATGCTAACATCAGTGCAGCAATAATTATTCGGCAGAAAAAATGAAGGCCCTGCAGGAATACCGGAGCGGAATCCTGACAGGGCACTGTAAGAAAGGGCTTTATTATTCTTTGGAAATGGTTATAGCCTCTGACGGGCATGTATCCGCGGCTTCCTGGCAGTCACAGGTATCGCATTTGTCTTCTGCCTTGACGAAGGCCTTTCCATCATCTCCGAGTTCAAAGACCTCGGGACATATTTCCACGCATGTGCCGCAGCCAGTGCATGCATCATAATCAACTACCGGCTTTTTCATGTGCACCTCCCTTTCCCCAGAAATTATTTAAAAGACTGAGACTTCTTTTATGCAAAGTTGTTTTGAAATATATTAGCACATTTTATCACAAATAAAGAGCGCACCCGTAAAGTTTGTCACTGATTTCGGGCCGGCACTCCTGCTTATTATTCTACCGGCCCGGTCCTGCTACCCCCGCCTGCTTTTTTATTGGGGCAAAGTAGATTATAATATCTCCCAATTATGTTTGAGAGACTGAGATATCTTACGGCCGGTGAATCACACGGAGAGGCCCTGGCATGCATCATTGACGGCATACCTGCGAAACTTTCATTGTCAGCAGAGGACATAAACGGAGACCTCGCCCGGCGGCAAAAAGGCCACGGCAGGGGGGGCCGCATGAAGATAGAATCAGACCGTGCCAGAATACTCTCAGGTGTACGGTGGGGCAAGACCCTCGGCTCGCCGATAACACTCCTTATAGAAAACAGGGACTGGGTGAATTGGCAGGATGTCATGGGCCCGGAGCGGGATATCCGGGGTCGAGAGCTCAGAGTTAAGAGTCAAGAGTCACGTGAAGAACCTCAGGACCCAAAACTCATGGCTCGTAACTCTAAACTCCAGGCTGTCACCCGCCCCCGTCCCGGACACGCAGACCTTGCCGGTGCGCTGAAGTACGGGCATAAGGACATTAGAAACGTCCTTGAGCGCTCCAGCGCAAGAGAGACCGCTGCAAGAGTGGCGGCGGGCGCAGTTGCCAGGAAACTCCTGTCCGAATTTAATATCCGGATTATGAGTTACGTAACCGGGATAGGAGGGATAAGGCAGAGAACAGAACACGGAATACAGAGCAAAGACCTTAAAACACTTCTGTCTCTTTTCAAAAAAGCTGAAGCGTCTCCCGTGAGATGTCCGGATGAAAATATTGGAAGAAAGATAATTAACAAGATAAACACTGCAATGAAAAAGGGCGACACGCTTGGCGGGGTGTTTGAGGTTGTTGCGACAGGGGTCCCCGCAGGACTTGGCAGTTTCAGCCAGTGGGACAGGAGACTGAACGCGAAGCTCGCTTGTTCCCTGATGAGCATACAGGCGATAAAAGGCGTAGAGATAGGGTCCGGTTTTGAGATGAGCACGAAATTCGGTTCAGAAGTAATGGATGAGATTTACTACAGGGCACAGGGCCCCGGAACACAGGTTGCAGGGGGCTTTTACAGAAATACAAACAATGCAGGCGGCATCGAAGGCGGAATGAGCAACGGGATGCCTATTGTTTTGCGTGCCGCCATGAAGCCCATTCCCACTTTGAGAACACCGCTTTCATCGGTTGATATCGTCACTAAAAAACCGTTCCAGGCCGCTTATGAAAGATCTGACGTTTGTGCCGTGCCTGCGGCATCTGTCATTGGTGAAGCCGTCATCGCCCTTGCCATTGCCGACAGCTTTCTCGAAAAATTCGGCGGCGACAGCATTGATGAGATAAAAAGAAATTATAACGGATATCTGAAACAGATAAACCGGTTCTGAAATGCGGGGCGATTCAGAAAACCCTGCATTTCCAGATTGCATTTTATCTAACTTACATTTGGAGAAAAACAATGCCAAACTTAAAGCACACGAAGTCGAATGCATTATTCAATAAAGCCAGACGCATTATCCCCGGCGGGGTGAACAGTCCCGTCAGGGCGTTCAGGGCCGTGGGCGGGAACCCTTTATTCATCTCTTCGGCCAAAGGCTCAAAGATTTATGATGTGGACGGAAACGGATATATAGACTATGTCCTCTCATGGGGGTCGATGATTTTAGGACATTCACACCCTGCGGTCGTCAGGGCCCTGCAGAAAGCCTGCGAAAGAGGCACGAGCTATGGCGCGCCAACACCCCTTGAGATAGAGCTTGCACAAATGATACGCAAGGTATATCCGTCTATGGAGATCGTGAGGATGGTGAACTCGGGCACAGAGGCAACGATGAGCGCAATCAGGGTTGCACGAGGCTTTACCGGAAGGGACAAGGTCATAAAATTTGAAGGCTGTTATCACGGTCATGCAGACGGTCTGCTTGTTAAGGCAGGCTCCGGGGCGGCGACCTTCGGCGTGCCTGACAGTCCCGGAGTTCCGAAGGACTACGCAAGGAACACCATCACACTTCCCTTCAATGACCTTGCCGCATTCAAAAAGACGGTCGGGAAAGAAGGGAAGGGCATTGCCTGCGTGATTATCGAACCGGTTGTCGGAAACAGCGGCTGCATCCTACCGCGCCCGGGATATCTTGAGGGCATAAGAAAGTTAACAAAGAAACATGATATCGTGTTGATTTTTGACGAGGTGATGACGGGCTTCAGGGTCTCTTACGGAGGTGCGCAGAAGGCCTTCAAAATAAAACCGGACATGACTTGTCTCGGAAAAGTCATCGGAGGCGGATTGCCGGTAGGCGCATACGGAGGAAGAGCGGACATTATGAAAATGGTCTCACCTGAAGGACCTGTTTATCAGGCAGGGACCCTTTCGGGAAACCCGCTTGCAATGACCGCCGGGATCGAGACGCTGAAGATTTTGTCCCAACCCGGAACATACAAACAGTTGATGGCTAAATCAGCGGCGCTCGAAGAGGCATTGAGAGATGCTGCAAAACGGGCAGGCGTGAAAACAAAATTTTACAGGGCTGGGACCATGTTCTGCACATACTTTGCGGACAGGGAGATTTATAATTTTACCGATGCCAAAAGCTCCGACACAACGGCATTTGCAAAGTTCTTCCGAGGCATGCTTGAACGCGGAGTGAACCTTGCGCCATCACAGTTTGAGGCCGGCTTTATGTCGCTCGCGCATTCAAACGCGGACATAAACAGGACCGCCCGCGCGGCATACGAATCATTCAAGGAGACAAGGTAATTAACTTTATCAGCAGACATTGTTCAAAAACTTGTTTAAATCGATTAAATTTTATCGGCAGTATGCATACAGCTTTGAATTAAAACCTGGATGCCTGCTTTTTTAAATTACGTTGCGGTATCGAAAAACAAATTTTTTCACAACATCTGCTGATTGTTAATATACCTTTTGATTAAAAAGTACCATGAAACTGACAATCACAGGTTTTTCAAACTCGGGCAAGACGACTGTCTTCAACGCCCTCACGGGTCTGGATCTTGCAGTAACTACGTACCCTACGGTGATTTCCCCGGAGCTTGAGTCGCAAATCGGGATGGTCAAAGTCCCTGATGCGCGGGTCGACAGGCTTTCTTCGGTCTTCAATCCGAAGAAGACCACATATGCAACGGTCGAATATGTTGACTACGCGGGCATTACAAAGGGCGACGTGTCTCACAATACGAAGGTTTTTAATTTAACAAAAGACGCTGATGCGATTGTGCACGTTGTCAGGGCCTTTGAGGATGAAGCGATCATGCACCCTGTGGGGAGTGTTGATCCGCTCAGGGATGTTAAGTCATTTGAGACCGAATTGGTTTTCGGTGACCTTGAGCTTGTCGAGAAGAGGCTGCAGAAAATAGAGGAGCAGGCCAAAAAGGGGAAGAAGCAGGACGAGGCGGACAGGGATCTTTTACTGAAATGCAAAAAGGCGCTTGAGGATGAGGTATCGCTCAGAAACCTCGAATTCACTGATGAAGAAAAGAGGCTCATGCTCCCCTACCAGTTTCTTTCGACCATGCCTGAAATCATCGTGCTCAACATCGGCGAAAGCGATATCAATTCGGAGAAGGTGAAGGGCCTTCAAGACAGGATAGAGACGTATTTTAAGGAAAGAGTGCAAACCGCGGTCCCGCCTGTTCTGGCCCTTTGCGGAAAGATCGAGATGGAGATAGCGCAACTTCCATCTGATGAGGCAAAGGCATTCCTCGATGATCTGGGCATTGATGAACCTGCCATGAATAAACTTTGCAGAATATCCTATGACGCCCTCGGTCTCAGCTCGTTCTTCACCGTCGGCAAGGACGAAGTAAGGGCCTGGACCATCAAAAAGGGGATTAGCGCCCAGCAGGCCGCGGGGAAGATACATTCCGATATTGAACGGGGTTTCATACGGGCGGAAGTCGTCGGCTATGATGACTTCATTTCATCTGAAGAAGACATGGTCAGGGTAAAAGAAAGAGGTCTCACAAGGCTTGAAGGCAAGACCTATGCCGTCCGCGACGGGGACATTATTAATTTCAAGTTTAATGTTTAGCAGCTTGCTGAAAAAATCGGTTTTTCAGTGTCATTGCGAGGAACGTTAGTGACGAAGCAATCTCAAACATATTGATTAATACAGAAGCGGATTGCTTCACGGAGTTTACCCAGAG
>QZJG01000011.1 GCA_003599275.1 Nitrospiraceae bacterium
GCTGATAACGCCGATAGCGATGGAAAAGGAGTTGAGATTTGCGGTAAGGGAAGGAGGAAGGACAGTAGGTGCGGGAGTCGTTACGGAGGTAGTTGAGTAAGGGACGTTAACGTGTCCGGGTAACGTGACCGTATGAAAGCGGACACGCACACGGTCACGGAGAACGGATAAGGATAACGGAGGACTAAATAAAATGCAGGACATAATACTTTTACAATGCACAAGCTGCAAGAACAGAAATTATTCGACCACAAAGAACAAAAAAAATACTACGGAAAAACTTAATCTCAAGAAGTACTGCAAACATTGCAGAAAGCATGTTGACCATAAAGAGACAAAGGCATAGGCCAGTAGCTCTAACGGCTAGAGCGTCGGACTCCAAATCCGAGGGTTGGGGGTTCGAATCCCTCCTGGCCTGCCACTGTAAATCCGGGTAGAAGGAAATAGACAGATGCTTGAGAAGATAAAAAATTTTTTCAGGGAAGTAAAGATCGAACTGAAAAAAGTCGTTTTCCCCTCGAGGGAAGAAGTAATAGGCTCCACAAAGGTAGTGGTTGCAATGGTAATAATAATAGCGGTTTTTTTGGGACTGATTGATTTGCTGCTTTCCAAATTGGTCGGCATGGTGGTGAAGTAGGAGAACTATGATAAAACAATGGTATGTAGTGCATACTTATTCAGGATTCGAGGAAAAGGTCAAAACAAGTATCAGGGACAATGCTGAAAGAAGAGGGCTGGGCGAAAAGATCGGCCAGATATTAATACCCACCGAAAAAGTTGTGGAACTGAAAGCCGGGAAGAAAAAAGAGACCACAAAAAAGTTCTATCCGGGATATATCCTCATCGAGATGGAGCTTGAGGACGAAACATGGCATCTTGTGAGCAGCACTCCGAGGGTAACGGGTTTTGTCGGCGGTGAAAAACCTACGCCCCTGCAGCCGGAAGAGATAGACGTTATTGTCCAGCAGATAGAAAAAGGGCCCGCCACGCAGGTAAAGACGCAGTTTGAAAGAGGCGACGCAGTCAGGATAATGGACGGGGCCTTTGTTAATTTTAACGGATTTGTCGACGATGTGGACAATGTCCACAATAAGCTCAAAGTTATGGTAACCATATTCGGCAGGCAGACGCCGGTTGAATTAAACTTTTTACAGGTGGAAAAGACATAGTAAATTATCCACAGATTTCGCAGATTGCACAGATAAAAATTATAAAAAGAAAAAATCTGTGTAATCTGTGAAATCTGCGGGCAAGAATTTTATTTGGAGGTTGAAATGGCGAAGAAAGAAGTAACGGCAATGGTAAAGCTTCAGGTCCCTGCGGGCAAGGCGAACCCGGCCCCGCCTATCGGGCCGGCGCTCGGTCCCCACGGGATTAATATAATGGATTTTTGTAAGGCGTTCAATGCGCAGACCCAGGCCCTGGGGGACACGATTATTCCGGTCGTGCTTACGGTTTATAAAGACAGGTCTTTTACGTTTATCTTGAAAACCCCGCCTGCTGCGGAATTAATAAAGAAGGCGGCCGGTATAATTAAAGGCTCAAGCACACCCAGTAAGGAAAAAGTCGGGACACTCACAATGGACCAGGTGAGGGAGATATCAAAGACAAAGCTGGTTGACCTTAATGCGTTTGATCTTGAGAAGGCGGTTAATACCATAAAAGGTACGGCAAGAAGTATGGGAGTTGAAGTAACAGAATAACTGGTCCCCGCTTACTGACTGCCAACAGTAGGTGCTTTAGGCACGGGAATGACGTCACTCCCGTAGCCTGCCTGCCAGGCGGGAACGGGAATCCAGAATTTTCGATATTACCGGAGGGTTACTGAATGAATAAGAAACATACCAGTGCAAAAGAGAAGATAGACAAAACCAAACAGTATGACTTGAAAGAGGCTGTTGATCTTGTCAAGCAGCTTGCTCATACAAAGTTTGACGAAACAGTTGATATGGCATTGAATCTCGGGGTGGACCCGAAGAAGTCCGACCAGATGGTCAGGGGCAGCGTGGTTTTGCCTAATGGACTCGGTAAAAAGATCAGGGTGCTTGTTTTTGCAAAGGGAGAAAAAGCCCTGGAGGCAAAGAATGCCGGCGCAGATTTTATAGGCGCGGAGGATTTTGTAGAAAAAATCAACGGTGGATGGCTTGAATTTGACAAGGTTGTGGCCACCCCGGACATTATGGGACTGGTCGGCAAGCTTGGGAAGGTCCTTGGGCCAAGAGGACTTATGCCCAATCCCAAGTCCGGCACTGTTACTTTTGATGTGGGCAAGGCTGTAAAAGATATAACCGCGGGCAAGGCCGACTACAAGACCGAGAAGGCCGGGGTTATTCATGTCTCCATTGGCAAAGTTTCTTTTGAAAGCGAGAAGCTCGTGGAAAATGCCAAAGCCGTCATAAGGGCCATCGAAAAGGCAAAGCCTTCAACAAGCAAGGGCAAGTATTTAAAAAAGATGAGTGTTTCGTCTACGATGGGAGTTGGAGTTCCAATTAATGTTGCCAGTGTGGTGAATGTTTAGCTGATGTAGTGGCGGGTTTGAAACCCGCCATGCAAAAAAATAGGTCAGAGACCGCAGGTAGCATCCCCTTTGGGGGATGATTTAATTGATCACTCAGCCTGCATAGACCGGAAAAAGACAGAGTAATGAGTTTAAGGTTAGAGTTAAGAAAAAAATACTTAGCTTTGACCTCATAACTCTTAACTCTACATCTGGGGTCTCTGATAGAAAAAAGGGGGTGAAAAAATTTGAGAAAAGATGAAAAAACCCGCGTAGTTTCAGAGCTCCAGGGTAAGTTCCAGAAGGCAAAGGGCGTTGTTTTTACCGATTACCGCGGCCTCAATGTTGAAGAGATAACAGTCTTGAGAAACAGCCTGAGATCATCCGCGCTGGAATACAAGGTTGTTAAAAACACTCTTGCCAAAAGGGCTGCCGAAGGCACACCTGTTGAAGCTGTGAAGGACCATTTTTCCGGTCCCGTCGGTATTGCAATCGGATATGATGACCCTGTGCTTCTTGTTAAGAAGGTCCTCGAATACGGCAGGACAAACGAAAAACTCCAGATCAGGGGCGGCGTTATTGAAGGGGGGGCTTGCACTCTCCAGGCCCTGAAGACCATCTCGGAATTGCCGTCGAGAGAAGTCCAGCTGGCCATGCTTGCCGGAGTAATGCAGGCGCCTTCAAACAAGCTTGCCAGGCTGTTGAATGCAACTCTGGCGCAATTTATTTATGCGATGGAAGCATTAAAAAAGAAAAAAAGTTGAAAGTGAGGAGTTGAAATAATTTTGACTCTCACTTTCATTCACTTTAAAATTTAAGGAGGAACATAAGATGTCAGCTACAAAAGACCAGGTTTTTGAATTTATTGATAAGATGACCATTCTCGAGATGTCGGAATTCATTAAGGAATTTGAGACCCGCTATGGTGTATCAGCGGCCGCGCCGGTTGCGGTGGCTGCAGCTGCGGGCGCCCCGGCGGCAGCCGCTGCTGTTGAGGAAAAGACGAGTTTTGACGTTGTTCTGACCGCCGCAGGAGACAAGAAGATCCAGGTCATCAAGGTGGTAAGGGAACTTACGAGTCTGGGGCTTAAAGAGGCGAAAGAGCTCGTAGACGGTGCTCCGAAACCGGTAAAGACCGGCGTGTCCAAGGAAGAGGCGGAGGCCATCAAGGCAAAGCTCGAGGAGCAGGGAGCTACGGTAGAATTGAAATAAATTAGAACACAGAACACAGAACACAGACAAAAGAATTCAATTTGCCTGTGTTCTGTAATCTGACATCTGTGCTCTGAACAGAAGGAGAATTATGGCAGAGGTTTTAAGGGTAAGAAAAAACTTCGGTAAGATACCGGAGATGCTTGCTATCCCAAATCTTATTGAGATACAGAGGCGTTCCTTTGAACGTTTCCTGCAGGAGAATGTCCTCTCCGACAAAAGAGATGATTACGGATTACAGGCGGCTTTCAACAGCGTATTTCCCATTACCGATTACAATGAAACCGCATCCATCGAATTTATCGAATACGTAATCGGCAGGCCGAAATATGACCTAAGGGAGAGCCTTGAGAAGGGCATTAATTACGCCTCTCCTCTCAAGATAAGGGTAAAACTGAACCTGTGGGAGAAAGGCGAGCCGGGCAAAAAAAGGTTGAAGGAATCGAGGGAGCAGGAAGTCTATTTAGGAGAGCTCCCGTTGATGACCGGGACAGGGACTTTTATTATTAACGGCGTTGAAAGAGTGGTTGTAAGCCAGCTTCACCGCTCCCCGGGCATATTCTTCAGTCATGACAAGGGCAAGTCGCCGATCGGCAAGGTGCTTTTTTCCGCCAGGATAATCCCCGCGAGAGGGTCATGGTTTGACTTTGAATTCGACACAAAAGACACCCTCTACGTGCGTATTGACCGCAGGAAAAAACTTCATGCCACGATCATCCTCAAGGCGCTTGGATACACAGAGGAGCAAATACTGAGGACCTACTACCCGATCGAAGAGATAACAATAAAAAAAGGCGAGGCAACGCGCAGAATCAGTGATGTGCTTGCCGGGTCCAAGGCCTTTAAAAACATCCTTGACCCGAAGACACGGGAAGTCATTGTCAAGGAAGGCGGACGTATTACGAGATCAGCCCTTAAAAAAATGGAGGCTGCGGAAATAAAAGAAATCCCCATTGTGAAGGAAGAGCTTACAGGCAGGGTGACGCTGACCGATATAATCGACCCCGAGACAGGCGAAGTAATACTGGAAAGCAACGAGGAGATCAAGGAGACCGTTATGGAAAAGATAATGTCTCTGAAGATACCTTCACTCCATTTGCTGTATATTGACGGCATACGCTATCTGTCTTCGCTCCGGGACACGCTCCTGCTTGACAAGGTAAATACTACTGATGAGGCATTGATCGAGATTTACAAGAAGCTCAGGCCCGGGGAGCCGCCTTCGATAGCGGACGCAAGGACGCTTTTTGAGGGCCTGTTTTTTGACCCCAAGAGATACGATCTGTCCGAGGTCGGAAGACTCAAGCTAAACAAACGGCTCGGACTTGATATACCCCTTGA
The DNA here is from genome assembly GCA_003599275.1 of Nitrospiraceae bacterium. Classification (GTDB taxonomy): domain Bacteria; phylum Nitrospirota; class Thermodesulfovibrionia; order UBA6902; family UBA6902; genus SURF-23. The sequence continues at coordinate 5,051 of QZJG01000011.1, forward strand.
GACAAGGGTTTTAACGGACAAAGACATAATAGAAATTCTCAGATACCTTTTTGATCTCAGGGCCGGCAAAGGCGAGATCGACGATATCGACCACTTAGGCAACAGGAGAGTACGGGCGGTCGGGGAGCTGCTCGAAAACCAGTTCAGGATCGGACTGGTGAGGATGGAGAGGGCCATTAAGGAAAAGATGACCCTTACCGAGCTTGAGACTGCGATGCCGCATGACCTGATTAACGCTAAACCCGTTATCGCGGTCATAAAGGAATTTTTCGGCTCAAGTCAGCTTAGCCAGTTTATGGACCAGACCAATCCGCTGTCCGAGATAACACATAAAAGAAGATTGAGCGCTCTCGGTCCCGGAGGATTAACAAGGGAAAGAGCGGGCTTTGAGGTAAGAGACGTCCACCCGACCCATTACGGACGTATCTGCCCGGTTGAGACCCCTGAAGGTCCCAACATCGGGCTCATTACCTCTCTTGCCTCTTACGCGAGGGTAAATGATTATGGCTTCATTGAATCACCATACAGAAAAGTGCAGAACGGGAGGGTCACAAAAGAGGTTGTGTTCCTCTCCGCTATCGAGGGCGAAAAACATGTTATCGCCCAGGCGACCTCACCCCTTGATGAAAAAGGCAACCTCACCGGAGAGACAGTATCGACAAGGATAGGCGGGGACTTCAAGCTGGTGACCACAAACGAAGTAGAATTTATGGATGTTTCTCCTAAACAGATAGTCAGTGTGTCCGCGTCGCTGATACCTTTTCTTGAAAACGACGACGCCAACAGGGCGCTGATGGGTTCCAACATGCAGCGGCAGGCCGTACCGCTGCTGCAGACGGACGCGCCCCGCGTCGGGACCGGAGTCGAGGGGGTAGCGGCGAAAGATTCGGGGGTTGTCGTGACTGCCAGGAGGGCCGGAGTAGTGGAGTCCGTCGACGCATCGAGGATCATTGTCCGTTGTGACGACGGCGGTGCGGATGTATATAACCTGGTCAAGTTCTACAGGTCAAATCAGGCCACATGCGTAAACCAGAAACCCATTGTCAATGCTGGGATGAAGGTCAGGAAGAACCAGGTCATTGCGGACGGCCCTGCAACGGACAAAGGCGAGCTGGCCTTAGGTAAAAATGTCCTCGTTGCTTTTATGCCGTGGGGCGGTTACAACTTTGAAGACGCCATTATTTTAAGCGAGCGTCTTGTAAAGGATGACGTATTCACCTCGATACATATCGAGGAATTTATGATAGAGGCGAGAGAGACCAAGCTCGGACCGGAAGAGATAACGAGGGACATTCCCAATATCGGGGAAGAGGCGCTGAAGGACCTCGACGAAAGCGGCATTATCAGGACCGGGGCACAGGTGAAGCCGGGCGACATTCTGGTCGGCAAGGTCACGCCCAAGAGCGAGACACAGTTGACTCCCGAAGAAAAACTGCTAAGGGCGATCTTCGGGGAAAAGGCGGAAGAGGTAAGGGAAAACTGCCTCTATGTCCCGCCGGGGATTGAAGGCACTGTCCTGGACGTTAAGGTATTTACGAGGAAAGGCTCTTCAAAGGACAAGCGCACAAAGAGCATCGAAGAAGAAAAGACGACACAGATGCAGCGGACGCTTGAAGACGAGACAAGGATACTCAAAGAGAACAGCTATATAAAAATGCGGGAGCTGCTGCTTAACGAAAAAGCGGCGGAAGACGTGAGGATTTCAGGCGTAAAAGAAGTCCTGTGCGAAAGCGGAAAGCGGATCACCGACAAGATACTCGAAAGAATACCGGACAAATCGCTCCGCAAGATAAGACTGTCGGACCCGCAAAAGCAGGAAAAGCTCAAACATGTCGATGACGATGTTGCGGGCAAGGTAAAAGAGCTCGAAACCGAGTACGAGAGAAAGATGGACCAGTTCAAGAAGGGAGACGAGCTGCCGCCCGGGGTCCTCAAGATCGTGAAAGTATATATAGCCATGAAGAGAAAGATTCAGGTCGGCGACAAGATGGCCGGAAGGCATGGCAACAAGGGCGTCATCTCCATCGTTGTTCCGGAAGAGGACATGCCTTATCTGCCTGACGGCACCCCCGTTGACGTAATACTCAATCCTCTCGGCGTTCCTTCGCGAATGAACGTAGGCCAGGTGCTTGAGACCCATCTTGGATGGGCCGCCAGGACTCTGAACATGTATGTGGCCACACCTGTATTCGAAGGCGCATCCGAGAGCGAGATAAAGGCCCTTTTAAAGGAGGCGGGACTGCCGCCAAGCGGTCAGGTGACCCTGTATGACGGGAAGATGGGCCTGCCTTTCCAGAAGCCTATCACGGTAGGATATATGTATATAATGAAACTCCATCATCTCGTGGAGGACAAAATACATGCGCGTTCCATCGGCCCGTATTCTCTTGTAACACAGCAGCCTCTCGGAGGCAAGGCCCAATTCGGAGGACAGAGACTGGGGGAAATGGAGGTCTGGGCGCTTGAGGCTTATGGCGCTTCCTATACGCTCCAGGAATTCCTTACAGTCAAGAGCGATGATGTTGCCGGACGGGCAAGGGTGTATGAGGCCATCGTGAAAGGCGACGTCAATCTTGAACCGGGCGTGCCCGAGTCATTCCATGTTTTGATCAAGGAGCTCCAGAGCCTTGGTCTCGATGTTGACCTGCTGGAGGAAAAGGTGACGTTTGACAAAGGCGGAGACGGCGGCGGCGAGAAAGCTGAAAAGCGCAAGGCGATTGCCGGCGGGAAGAAGAAATAATGAAGGATATAACAACCTGTATAACTGAGATTGCTTCGTCGCTGAAGCTCCTCGCAATGACGGGAACAGGCTGCCGGCGTGCAAGCTGTCATTGCGAGCGTAGCGAAGCAAACTCTTCAAGATTTTCGATAAACCTATAAAGGGGGAAGTAACTTGGAAGATATTTATTCGATATTCGAAAAGCCTAAAAATCCTACGGAATTTGAGGCGATAAGGATAAGGCTCGCCTCTCCTGAAAAGATAAGGGCATGGTCTTACGGAGAGGTGAAAAAGCCGGAGACCATTAATTACCGCACCTTTAAACCCGAGAGGGACGGCCTGTTCTGCGCGAAGATTTTCGGTCCGGTCAAGGACTGGGAGTGCATTTGCGGGAAATACAAGAGGATGAAACACCGGGGTGTCGTCTGCGACAAGTGCGGAGTTGAAGTCATCCAGGCGAAGTCAAGGCGTGAAAGGCTCGGTCACATAGAGCTTGCAACACCTGTAGCGCATATATGGTTTTTAAAGGGCATCCCGTCAAGGATAGGTACTCTCCTTGACATGACCATGCGCCAGCTCGAGAAAGTCCTGTACTTTGAAAGCTATGTGGTGGTTGACCCCGGGGACACCAAATTAAAGGACAAGGACCTGCTCAGTGATGAGGAGTACAGGAAATATGCGCAGGAGTTCGGCGACAAGTTCAAGGCGGGCATTGGAGCCGAGGCTGTCAAAGAGCTTCTCAGGAACATAAACCTCGACGAACAGTCAAAGGAGTTAAGGTTAAAGATCCATGCAACGGCGTCTCTCGGCGTCAAGAGAAAGCTGACAAAGAGGTTGAGGGTCGTAGAGGCGTTCAGGAAATCCGGCAACAAGCCTGAGTGGATGATCATGGACGTTGTCCCGGTCCTCCCCCCCGATCTGCGTCCGCTGGTCCCTCTTGAAGGCGGGAGGTTTGCGACTTCAGACCTGAATGACCTCTACCGGAGAGTTATAAACAGAAATAACAGGCTGAAGAGGCTGATGGAGCTGAACGCGCCGAGTGTCATCATCCGCAACGAAAAAAGGATGCTGCAGGAGGCGGTCGATGCCCTCTTCGATAACGGCAGGAGAAGTCGTGTCCTGAAGGCCACAACTAAGAGACCGCTGAAGTCCCTGAGCGACATGATAAAAGGCAAACAGGGACGCTTCAGGCAAAACCTCCTGGGAAAAAGGGTTGACTACTCGGGACGTTCCGTTGTAGTTGTAGGGCCTGAGCTTAAGTTGCACCAGTGCGGGCTGCCCAAGACGATGGCGCTTGAGCTGTTTAAACCTTATATATTCAGCAAGCTTGAAGAAAAAGGCGTTGTTACCACAATAAAGGCGGCAAAGAAGATAGTTGAAAGAGGTGAGGACATAATCTGGGATTGTCTCGACGAGGTCATTGCCGAGCATCCTGTTCTGTTAAACAGGGCCCCGACCCTTCACAGACTCGGAATGCAGGCCTTTGATCCCGTGCTTGTAGAGGGCAAGGCCATAAGACTTCATCCCCTGGTCTGCACCGCATTCAATGCGGATTTTGACGGCGACCAGATGGCGGTGCATGTGCCGCTTTCAATGGAAGCGCAGATTGAGGCGAGGGCGCTCATGATGTCCATAAATAACATCCTCAGTCCTGCAAGCGGCAAGCCTATTGCAACCCCTACTCAGGATATGGTGTTAGGCATCTATTACCTTACCAAGGCCAAAAAAGGCGCAAAGGGGGAAGGAAGGGTCTTCTCCGGCCCCGAAGAGGTCAGGGTTGCATATGATGCCGGGATCATCGATCAGCACTCGGGCATCAAAGTGAGGATGAACGGCTCCTTTGTCGACACTACGACGGGGCGCATCATACTTGGTGAGATAGTGCCGGAGGGCGTCACCTTTAATATGATCAACAAGGAAATGACCAAAAAGGAGGTCGGCAAGCTCGTTGAGTTCTGCTACAAAAAGCTCGGGAAAAAGCCGACGGTCATATTCTTAGACAATATCGAGAAGCTCGGCTTCCGGTATGCTTCGGTATCAGGCAGCTCGATTTGTATAGATGACATGCACATCCCGAGCAAAAAACCTGAATTGATAAAACTGGCCGAACAGGAAGTGCTCGACGTCCAGAGACAGTACGCAGACGGTCTTATCACAAACGGCGAACGGTACAACAAGGTCATAGACATATGGGCCGAGGTAACGGAAAAGATCGCCGACGAGATGATGAGGGAGCTGGGCGTTGAAAGCGACGACGAAATCAACAGGCTCTCCGAGGAGGAGCTCAGGGAGAGAAGGTCTTTCAACAGTATCTTCATGATGGCGGATTCCGGCGCAAGGGGATCTGCCGCACAGTTGAGGCAGCTTGCCGGTATGAGAGGACTCATGGCGAAGCCCTCAGGGGAAATTATAGAGACCCCTATTACGGCCAATTTCAGGGAAGGACTGACGCCGCTCCAGTACTTCATCTCCACCCATGGCGCAAGAAAGGGTCTGGCCGATACCGCGTTAAAGACGGCAAATTCAGGATACCTGACGAGAAGGCTTGTTGACGTTACGCAGGACGTGATAATAATGGAAGATGACTGCGGTACACATAACGGTATTCCCCTGACAAGCCTTGTGGAGGGCGGCGAGATAATCGAGCCGCTTGAAGAGAGGATATACGGCAGGACTGCTGCCGAAGATATAAAAGACGCGGACAGGGTCAAGATCGCGTCTTACAATCAGGAAATAGATGATGACCTGTCGAAGAAAATTGTGGACGCAGGAATTGACCGTGTAATGATCCGCTCGGTGCTGACATGCGAAGCCAAGCACGGCGTATGTAAAAAATGCTACGGCAGGGACCTCGGCAGGGGAGAGGTCGTGGAGACGGGCGAGGCGGTCGGTATTATTGCCGCACAGTCTATCGGTGAGCCGGGGACCCAGCTTACGATGCGGACCTTCCATATCGGCGGTACAGCCACAAGACTGGTGGAGCAGACCGTCCTGGAGGCGAAAAACAGCGGGACTGTAAAGTTTATAGACCTGGCCACGGTCAAAAACAGGGAAGGCTTCCTGGTCGTTATGAACCGTAACGGCAACATCGCGATTGTGGACTCCAAGGGCAGGGAAAGAGAAAAATACTCCGTCGTATACGGCGCAAAACTTAAAGTCAAGAACGGCCAGAAGGTGGATGCAGGGCAACTGCTTGTCGAATGGGACCCGTATTCAATACCGATTATCACGGAGGTCGGCGGAAGGATTGCGCTCGGAGACATTGTAGAGGGTGTATCGGTCAAGGAAGAAGTCGACGAGGTGACCGGACTCGCCCACAAGGTCATTATAGAATACCCGGCCCATATGAGACCGAGGGTTTCACTCAAGGATGAGCATGGGAAAGTCACACAGAAGATCCCGGGCACCAATAATATAGCACGGTACCTGCTGCCGTCCGGCGCCCATGTCCTTGTTGACAGGGGTTCGATCGTCCATCCCGGCGATATTATAGCAAAGATACCGAGGGAGACCACGAAGACGAAGGACATCACGGGCGGTCTTCCCAGAGTTGCGGAACTGTTTGAGGCGAGAAAGCCCAAAGAGCAGGCGATCGTGAGCGAGATAGACGGGGTAATCGAGTTCAGGGGTTTCCATAAGGGGATGAGGGTCGTTGTTGTTAAAGGCGGAGCGGACACAAGAGAATACAACATCCCCAAGGGCAAACACCTGAGCGTGCATGAAGGCGACTGGGTAAAGGCGGGAGAGCCTTTGATGGACGGCTCCATAAACCCGCACAACATACTTGAAATACTCGGCCCCAATGAGCTCCAGAGATACCTTGTGGACGAAGTACAGAAAGTCTACAGGCTCCAGGGCGTTGCGATAAACGACAAACACATAGAGGTTGTCGTGAGGCAGATGATGAAGAAGGTCAGGATAGAAGAATCCGGCGACACATATTTCCTGACAGGCGAACAGATCGACAAGAGCATATTCGAAGAGGAAAACAGGAGGGTCCTGAAAGAGAAAGGCAAACCCGCCCAGGCAAAGCCGATACTGCTTGGTATTACCAAGGCGTCCCTGTCTACGGACAGCTTTATCTCCGCTGCGTCGTTCCAGGAGACCACGAGGGTGCTTACAGAGGCCGCTATAAACGGGGCCATGGATGAGCTGAGAGGCCTTAAGGAAAATATCATTATGGGAAGGCTGATTCCTGCCGGCACAGGCACGGAAATGTACAAGGCCACTTTTATCGAGCCCGCCGAAAAATAGAAGGAAGTTTAAAAGTTGATAATTAAGGAAGGGTGAAACATCCCTTCCTTAATTTTTTGTCTCACCGATAAATCTTAAGACCGCCCTGGCCCAACCCTCCGGACCGGTCCCATCCTCTTTTACAAGATTCGCGATGCTGATTCTTTCATCATGTTCTCCGTCATGTTTCCGAACAATGACCGGACAGTCAACTTTTTCAAGCATCGGTACGTCATTGAGACTGTCGCCTATGGCAAGTGTCGTGATTTCGCCTAATTCCTTTTTGTATAAATCGATAAGGACCGCTGCGGCCCTCCCTTTGTCACTGTTGCCGAGGATGTGAAGGAATCTCCCCTGCGTATGTTTGAGGCCCTTTGCCTTTACAGCTTCAAAGAGGCGGGGCAATTCATGGTTCTCCCCGTCAAAAAAGAAGGGCTCGTCAAAGTCCCTCTCCTTTGCCATAGCAGCCTCAGCAATGCTTAACCCGCTGACATCTGAAATTTCCTTCACAGTCATGTCCCCGAACCCTCTTACATTAAAGCCTTCACTTCTCAATTGCTCCATTGCTTTTCTTAAATCGTCATATCTTGCACCGAGCCTGATTACAGTATAAGTGTCTTCTTGTTCCTCTCTAAACTCTAAACTTTCAACTCTTAAATTAAAATAATTTTTCGGTATAAATATCCCCCCGCCGTTTTCGGAAATGAAAGGGTGACTGTTACCGAGCTTCTTACGGTAGTGTTCGATTTCTATCCTTGTCTTGCTTGAGCAGATGACAAGAGGAATATGTTTCTCTCTGATCAGTTGAAGGGCGGGCAGTGCCTTCTCAAAAGAATATGTATCGTAATCAAGAAGCGTACCGTCAAGGTCTGTAAAGATGATGAGGTTTTTCATTATTGAAAGTATACTACCTGAAAACCAGGGCTGATAGTCCATTTTATTTTAACCATACTGGACCACTCGGCATTTTCATAACGTCTATCCCCTTCTTTCGTGTCCGGAACATATAACTCATCTTACTTCCTTCCGAAATAAATGGTTCTTGTCTTTAACAGGCTTATCGTATTATCATTATCAAACCTTTTTGAGTGGGGGACCAGATACAGTGACAGCGCAAGCCGTTAATCTGATTAATTTTCTGAAGGGGCCGAAGCAGTTCATTATTCCTATCTATCAGCGGAGTATTCACGAGGCCCAACTTTTGACCTATCTCAAGCTCTCAAGTATAAAAACAGGGTTGATCATTAATTTTCACACAGGATTTTTAAAGCATGGTATTAAAAGACTCGTCTTATAACTCTGTGTCTCCGTGTCTCTGTGGTTACGGTCTCAGCAGGTTGAGGCTTTCTATCAATATGCGGTTCAGTGAGATAGATGATCCGAAGGGGCTTTGTAAGGATGTTACGAATCTTGGGCGGTGGGGGAATGGGGATGTGGAAGTTGGCCTTAGTTCGGCGGGGCAGCTTGAAGATGTGATGTATCTCGTTACTCAGTCGTTTGAGAGGAATTTGGATAATGGGGGGCAGTGAGATTCTAATGAGAGGGAAATTGCTTTGCCTTTAATATGCTGGATGCAGGAAACAAAAGATGACCCCACGGGAACTGCGTTGGCGTAAAAGGCACGCTAATTGATGGCGAATCCGTGGTAACGGGCTTTATAAGATTTGATTTAGACTGTCCTCTCAGGTATCCGCATTTGTAGGCTGGTCAAGTTGTAAGTGAAAAAGCAGCACAAATAACTTGACATGTCTATCAAATCATGATAGAGTTCTCTCAAAATAGGTGAGAGAGGGTTGCTTGTACGAAAGAGGTAATAAAATAGAGGCTCGACTGAAAAGACTTATTACGTTACTGCTGGAGGGAAAATATTCCGCGATAGATCTGTCGCAAAAAATGAATACGTCAATTGCCACAGTTTCTCGGGATATCGAGGCTCTTCGTCAAAGGGACTTTGACATTCAAGCGGTGAGAGATAAAGAAGGGTGGCGCTACAAATTGATTGCAACTGAAAGACAACTCGAACTGGGATTAAGAGTGCCCTGATGCTTACCTCCGTGTTCACACCTTTGCACGGAATAAAGCCTTTTTATGTGGGGAGTGAATAATGATTTCTCTGGAGAACGCTCATATAGACCTACACTGGCCGCCCCCTGATGAGATTATAAATCCGTTGGGTTCTGGACCGAGCGTGTATGCGCGCCTCGCGAAAGAGAAAATAGGTCAGGCAATTAGTCGGTTGTCGGATGGCGATGGAATAAAGGTTGGAGTCTTGACAGGCGATCCTCTATCCAATACTACCGAATCGCCGATAGCAATTGTTTGCGAGACCTCAAGAACTCTTTCTCAAAATACACTCAGGCAGATACACAAACTTGCCTGGAACTTCAGCCGCTCGCCGCTCCTAATTATTATTGAGCCCAATATCGTCAGGGCATGGACGTGCTGTGAACCCCCTCTGAGAGAAGACGCACTCGAACAAAGAGGTCCCGAAATAATGCAAGTTTCCTCGTTGACGGAACAAGCCGCGAAAGCCTTGGATTGGGTGCAGTTAGCATCAGGACAATTCTTCAAGAATCATAGCGACCGGTTTAGAAGGGAACAATGTGCCGATTATGCACTGCTTGAGACGCTTGATTACGTTCGTCAGGAACTCATATATCATGCGAAATACAGACTCGACGAAGACATCTGCCATGATTTATTGGCGAGGGTCATTTTCATGCAGTTCCTTTTCCATCGGAAAGATTCATCTGGATTGCCTGCACTTAATGAAAAGCGGTTGAGTCGTCTATATGATGAAGGAGTCCTTTCGGCCAAATATAACGGCCTGTCTGAAATCTTAAACAATTACGTTGACAGCTATGCTTTTTTCAGGTGGCTCAATGAAAAGTTTAACGGTGATTTGTTTCCAGGAAAGGGAGAGACAGAGGATGAGAGAGAAGCTGAGTGGCAACAAGAGATGAAGAGCGTTAAACGGGAACATTTGGAGTTGCTGTCTAATTTTGTTAGCGGCCATATGAGAAAAGGTCAGATAGCTCTCTGGCCGATGTATTCTTTTGATGCAATACCGCTTGAATTTATAAGCAACATATATGAGCAATTCGTCGGAAAAAAACCCGGGGTTGTTTATACTCGCGCTCACGTCGTTGATTTTATACTTGATGGTGTGCTCCCTTGGAACAGTAAACAATGGGATCTGAAGATTTTGGACCCCTCATGCGGATCAGGAATATTCTTGGTCAAAGCATATCAGCGGTTGATCCATCGTTGGAAGTTGGCTCATGGTGAAGAACCCAAGGTAGACGATTTGCGAGGACTGCTTGAAAATAATTTATTAGGCATCGATAATGACCAGCATGCGGTACGAGTCGCCTCATTTAGCTTATACCTGGCTATGTGCGATGAAATTGATCCGAAACATTACTGGAATAAAGTTAAGTTTCCAAGGCTTCGTCATCGAAGGATTATATGTGCTGACTTTTTCAGAGAAGATACAAAGGAATTCCGCACAGTTGACGACGCGCATACCTTTGACATAGTAGTAGGTAATCCCCCATGGGGAAGAAACAGTTGTTTGAAATCTGATCATGTACTTAAGTGGGCTGCGGGAGCACATGAAAAAGACTGTTCTAAGGAAAGGACTGGGCAATATGGGTGGGTCACTGCATATCGCGATATAGGTCCACTTTTTTTAGCAAAAGCTGCTGCTTTAACACATCCAGAGGGCCAAATTGCACTGATCCAACCTGCTATGAGCTTGATTTTTGATCGAGTTGGCACTGCATCGAAATTCCGCAAGAAGTTTTTCAATTCCTTCAAAGTAGAAGAGATAATAAACCTTTCCGCATTACGTTTTGGTCTATTCAAGAATGCCACTTCTCCTGTCTGCATAGTGACTATGAAACCAACACCGCCCGATGGAGAACCTTTGACTTATATATGCCCAAAACCCGCCCACACAGGCGAGGATGATTATCGCATAATTATCGAGCCGCAAGACATTAACCCTATTTATCTTCATGAAGCAGCAGAAGATCCTCTTGTCTGGACAGCACTAATGTGGGGGGGGAGGCGCGATTTTGTACTTCTTTGTCGATTAAGGCAATGTAAGAATTTGGAACAGCTTAAGGCTAAGAAAATTGCTGTAACACGACAAGGAATCGTTCGCGGAGATAGGAAAAAATTTCAGCAGTCTATACACAGAAAGCCAATTCTAAATTCTGACGAATTTCTAAAAGAGGCTTTCATTTATCTAAACGCAAAAGCCCTGCCTGAAAATGACGACCCCTACACTCATTCCAGAGATTCAGTTAATTTTGATGCCTTTACACTGCCGCAATTAATTATAAAGCAAGCGTGGTCAAAAAACCGGGGCAGATTCCAAGCCGTTATAATCGCCTCAGATGAGACAACAGGCGGTATTGTTTGTTCTGAAAGTTACGAAAGCGTACACATTAATAAGCAGAATTACCCGATTCTGGAGACCGCTTGGCTAAGTTACAACAGCAAGCTTGCCGTCTACTCTCTGCTTCTTTCAAGCGGCAGTTTTGCAGCCTATAGACCCACTATAAATGTTGAGGATCTTTTACGAGTACCGATTCCTGAGCCTCAAATTGGCGGATTAAATAGAATAAAACAATTGGCGGATGTTGATGAACATATTCGTAAAGCATTCTCTTTCAAGGAAAGCGAATGGACGCTTATAGATGATCTTTTTGAATACACGCTGCCTGACTTTAAAGGCGATATCTCCTCGCCAGGAAGACAAAAGACGCGCACTTCTGACGACAAAAGTGAGCTGCACCTAAAAACTTATTGTGAGTATTTTCTGAAAGTTCTTAAAGCAGGCTTTGGAAAAAACAAGAGCGTTGGCACCACAATTCTTCAAGAAAAGAATACATCCACCTTGCCGCTCCGCATGGTTGCGATACACCTTGACTGGCCTGAACAGAACAAAGTCCGAATTGAATCATTTGACGCCCCCGATCTGACGAAGCGCTTATTTGAGCTTAACCAAAAGTTTCTAAAAACGTCTTCCAGCGGTGGCATTTTTTACCAGCGGGTAGTCAGAGTTTATAGTTCTGTAAAGATAAACGGCAAGAAAATACCTACCATTTTTATAATAAAGCCGGATCAGATCCGCTACTGGACACGTTCTCTGGCTATGCGTGATGCAGACGAAGTGGCGACGGACATAATGATGTGGAGGCAATCCACAGAAAGAGAGATGGACTCCTAAGTGGGGCGGTTAACTTTCGGAGAACTGCGTTGGCCTGACAGTGCTGACTTTGTTTCAGTCGCCAAGGAATGGCAGGCCGATGCAACAACCATCCTTTTGGGCTTTGTATGGCAGGGGTATGACTCATTTAGAAAAAATGTACTATCACAAATTGACTGCTCACAAGCTGAAGATCAACTAGAGAGAAGCATTACCCAATATCTCACTCCCGAAGTTCGTGATGCCATGACAGGTTATGAGCCATTTCATATGGAACAAGGGGTTTATGAATTCGAAACACGCGAACTTGCACCCTCACAGCCTCCGCTATATGATATAGCATTTGTCCTAAGGCAAAATCCCCGAATTATGTGGCCTTTAGAGGCTAAGGTATTGAAAACAGACGGGTCCGTCGGTGAATATGTAAAAGAAATCAATAATAATTTTCTGACCTGTCGATATGCTCCTTTCTCGAGCGAGGCCGCGATGCTTGGGTATCTATTAGCAGGGAACCCGACTACTGCTTTCAGAAATATTGCCGAAAAGGCCCCTTGTGACATGAGTGATAATGTCAATTTTATAGAACGAAGTCATAAGATTTCAATCCATACGCGCTCTGTTCCACAGGGGAAAACATACCCTGTTAATTTTATATGTCATCATCTGATTATGAAAATGTGTCTTGTGTGAGATGTCATCGTGAAGAAAGACGAAACTGGCAACAAATGATGCGCTTGAATACAAATAGCTCATTCAGAGAAAATTCAATTAAGCCATGCCACGGTTAGACTGGATAGGACGCAAAGCCGTAGAGAACCACCACCTGCAGGTGCCGTTTCATTTGCTGAAGGAAGTCCCGGAGTTATCTGTGGGCGATCCGGGGAGCGGCAATGCTTCAACTTCGCTCAACACAAGTCTGCTTGCGGAAGGCTACAACAGCAAGCCCTACTCCCATTCATACTTGAGTTGACCCGAAAACCCTGAATGATGCATATTATGACGGTGGAAGGAGATCAGGTGAGCCGAGCATCCTACGCTTTCTTGAACCGGCCGTTGGTACGGGGGTTTTCTTCTCAGCGCTCCTAAACTCTATTAACGGTCATTCAGTCAAGGAAGCCACAGGGGTTGAGCTTGATAACATTTATGCCGAAGTGGCCCGACGATTGTGGTCAGGGAAAGAGTTGACCGTGACCGTTTCCGATTATTTCGATTTTGTCCGCCGGAATGAGAACCAGTCCAGATTCAATTTGCTTTGTACCAATCCCCCGTATGTGCGGCATCATCATATTGATCCGTCAGAAAAGCGAAAACTTCAGGGCGAGATTTTCAGTCGTCTTGGTATAACTGCAAGCGGTCTTTCCGGCCTCTATGTCTACTTTGTGCTTCTTTCACACGATATTCTGACGGACAACGCCATTGCCTCATGGTTAATTCCCAGCGAATTTTTGTTCGTTAATTACGGTAAAGCCCTTAGAGACTATCTCTTGAACCACGTCACACTCCTGGACATTCACCAGTTCGACATCGAGGACGTTCAGTTCAATGATGCACTGGTATCGTCATGTGTCGTTACATACCGTAAGGCCAGACCGGCAAAGAACAGTCGGATCTTATACAGCTTTGGCGGGACCATGACCGAACCCCGTATGGAAAAGACCGTCGAGACCGCAGACCTTGATTCTTCCAATAAGTGGCTTTTCAGGAATGACAGCAACGGCAGCAACAGAGAGGAAAACGCAGTTCGGATCGGACAGTTGTTCGATATAAATCGCGGCCTTGCAACCGGCGCAAATTCTTTCTTTATCCTTGCTGAAGAGAAGGTCCGCGAGTACGACATCCCTCACGTCTTTCTGCGGCCGATACTGCCGAGTCCCCGCTTCCTTCGTGAAGCCATAATCACAGCGGACAAGGCCTCCTGACACTGCAAAGCGTCTTTTTCTTCTCGATTGCACTGAGGCTCCTGAAGTTGTGAAGAGTAGGTATCCCGGCCTGTGGGCATATCTTGAGTTGGGAAGGGCCCAGGGAGTAGCTGATGCGTATCTTTGCGGAAACCGGAAGGTCTGGTATTTCCAGGAGCGACGGCAACCCGCCCTGTTCCTGGCTACATACATGGGACGGTCTGAAGGCGCAGATCGATGCCCGCTTCATTTTTACCTGAACCTTTCAAGGGCAGTGGTGTCAAATGTGTTTCTGAACCTTTATCCGAAGCCGTTTCTTGGTAAACTGCTTGAAGAGAACAATGACCGACCTGGCGAATTGTTGAAATCACTTCAGGCCATCACCTGCACACAGGTGGTCGAGGAAGGCAGGTCCTACGGCGGAGGGCTACACAAACTTGAACCTCGTGAGATGGGAAACGTTTCCCTTCAGTCGCTCCCGGAATGGCTCGTGGTTGAGGCCGAAGAGCAATTGGCGCTGATACGATAATATATGACTTGCCGGATAGCGAAGAGAAGCGCAGACTCGGCGCATTGTGGGAGATGCGGAGCAACGGTGAAATTAGCCATGTGACGGTGTAAATCTGAGAAGAGAATAATAATTTTGCCGGTGAAAAACGCGCAACGATAAGGCTCATTGACAGACCTTTCCCGCTTTCATTCTATCAGCGCAATTTGCAGATCCATCACATTTGTCCCGGTGGGACCGGTGATGAAGAGCCCGTCGATCTCTTTGAAGAAATTATACGAATCGTTGTTGTTTAAATATTCCATTGGGGCGAGTCCGGCGGCCTTTGCCTTCCTGACCGTATCTCCATTCACGATCGCTCCTGCCGCATCTGTCGGACCGTCAGTGCCGTCGGTCCCTGCCGAGAGTAGGGTAATCCCATCAATGTCTTCAATCTCCATGGCAAACGCAAGCGCAAGCTCCATGTTCCTTCCACCGAGACCGCTACCTTTGACTGTGACGGTAGTCTCTCCTCCTGAGAGGACACACCTTGCCCCTTTAGCTTCTTTCGCCTTTTCCGCCAGCCATTTCCCAACCTCTCTTGCCTCTCCTGCAAGTCCGGAAGATAGTATCTCTGCGTGAAAACCAAGCTCCTCCGCCTTTCGCTTTGCCGCGTCAAGGGCGGTCCTGCTGCTGCCTATGATTATGTTTTCAACTCCCTCGAAAAGTTTATCGCCTCCCTTCGGCGTCTCCGGGACAAGACCGCTTTTTCCCTTTTGAAGGATTTCAATAATGCTGTTGGGAGATTTATCCATGAGCCCATATTTTTTCATGACCTTCAGTGCGTCGTGATAAGTGGAGGTGTCCGGCGACGTCGGGCCGGATGCGATGACGTCAAGCTTGTCTCCGATTACATCCGAGAGGACCAACGAAATTATTTTTGCGGGCCAGGCGATTTCTGCGAGCCTTCCGCCTTTGACTTTTGAGATATGTTTTCTGATGGTATTCAGTTCATAAATGTCTGCGCCCGATTTAAGAAGGAGATCTGTGATTTCCTGTTTTTCAGAGAGCGAAATGCCTTTATACGGAGAAACAAGGAGCGCCGAACCGCCTCCGGAGATAAGGCAGACGACAAGGGTATTTTCGTCCGCGTTTTCCAGAAGGTTTATTATTTCTTCCGTGCCTTTTATTCCGTTTTTATCCGGAAGGGGATGCCCCGCTTCAAATATTTTCAGTGACGGGTGACGGGTGACAAGTGACGGGTAGTTGTTGACCCCTTGACCCCTGACCCTTGACCCTTGACCCTCACAGTGTCCATATTTCGTGATCACTGCTCCGTCATCGAGTAAATCGGACAATTCATCTTCAACTGCCTTTGCCATCGGACACGCCGCTTTTCCGAAACCGGCAACAACAAGTTTTTTAAAATTCCCTTTCTGATAAACAGACCGGATTTTGTCCGTGTGATATCTCACCGCTTCATATGGCGCCACCGCTTTCAGTGAAGAGTAAAATATTTCTTCAAGCATTTTTTTAAACGCATTGTCCGTCTTTAATGTCTTCATTCTTCCCTTGACCGTATAACCTGTTGCCTATATACTGTTTAATAATATCAATATATTCTTCCCTCTACAATAAACATTTTGCAGGAGGCACGGAATGTCGGACTTTTATCAGACAGGCGTAGTGGCCACTTTGCACAGACTCGGCAAACTGAACCTTGAAAAAATAGAAGCCGAATTGACATGGTACGCGCAGGAGAGGCCGATTGCGCTCGTGCTTCCGTCACTTTACAGCGAGCTTGAGGGAGATGCGTTAAAGGGCATTGTGCGTGAGCTGAAAGAGGCAAAGTATGTCAGGGAGATTGTCGTTGCTCTCGGGCCTGCGTCAGAGGAAGAATTCAAGTACGCAAAGAAGTTTTTTTCGGAGCTCCCCCAGAAGACGTCAATCATCTGGAATACCGGCGACAATATAATTTCCATATACAAAGCTATAGAAGAAGCCGGATTGCCCACAGGCGAACCGGGCAAAGGGAGGTCGGCGTGGATGGCTTACGGCTACGTACTTTCTCAGCGGGACTTCCATATGATCGCACTTCATGACTGCGATATAATCACTTACAGCAGGGATTTGCTTGCGCGTTTGTGTTATCCGGTTTTAAACCCTAACCTCGACTATGATTTTTGCAAAGGGTTTTACAGCAGGGTCAGCGACAGGATGCACGGCAGGGTGACAAGGCTCTTCTTTACGCCCGTCATAAGGTCGCTCCAGAAGATACTCGGCCAATTGCCGATACTGATTTTCTTCGACAGCTTCAGATATCCCCTTGCCGGCGAGTTTTCCATGGACATAGATATGGCGAGGGTCAACAGGATACCGGGTGACTGGGGCATTGAGGTCGGGCTGCTTGCCGAGGTGTACAGGAACACCTCTTTAAGGAGAATCTGCCAGGTGGACATTGCGGGCAATTATGAGCACAAACATCAGATACTGTCGCCTGAGGACCCGTCAAAGGGGCTCCATAAGATGTGCGTGGACATATGCAAATCCATCTTCAGGACCCTTGCGTCGGAGGGCATCGTATTTTCGGAAGGCTTCTTCAAGACCCTGGTCGCCACATACGTGAGCACCGCCCAGAACATGCTCAAACGATATGAGGACGATGCCGCTATAAACGGCCTTGTTTTTGACAGGCATGAGGAGGGCCTTGCAGTGGACACTTTTACAAGCGGTATAAAAAAGGCTGCGGAGATAATCACCGAAGACCCCCTTGGCGTACCTCTTATTTCAAGTTGGGACAGGGTGACATCGGCAATTCCGGACATTCTCACAAGTATAAAAGTGGCCGTGGAAGAGGACAACAGGTGATACAATTATCAAGGAAAGACTTTCGTCGATATTTTCAAATAAATCCCTGGAGGCGAGGATGGATGCACATCTTCTGAACAAAATGCTTGTCCCGTTTATGGCCGCTTCAGTGTCGGCAGTAATACTATTGTTCGTCAGGGCAATTGCTTTTAAGGTCCTCCATAAATGGGCTGCGGGGACAGAGACAAAGATTGACGACACTATAATCGCATCATTTAAAACCCCCTCCGTTTTCTGGTGCATTGCGATCGGTCTTTATATGGGGATTGCCGTATCGGAGCTTCCGGAACGATATGTGGTTTATCTCAGCAAGGTGATCAATATCATCATCGTGTTCTCCATTACGATAGCCGCGGCGAACCTGGCAGGGAAAATATTTAAAGAGTATGTACGGAAAACCGGGCTGCCCATACCCACGACAGGACTCGCATACGGCATTCTGAAGGGGACGGTCTTTGCTATAGGATTCCTGATAATACTCAGTCTGATGGGTATATCCATAACCCCGCTCATTACCGCCCTCGGCATAGGCGGTCTTGCCGTCGCTCTTGCCCTGCAGGACACCCTGGCAAACCTGTTTGCGGGCATCCATGTCCTCGTTGAGAGGTCTATCAGGGTAGGGGACTTCATAAAGCTTGAGACAGGGCAGGAAGGCTATGTTGAAGACATTACATGGAGGACGACGAGGGTCAGGATGCTGCCTAACAATATGGTCGTGATCCCCAACAGCAAGCTTTCACAAAGCATAGTGACCAATTATTATCTGCCTGAAAAAAGGATGGCTCTTTTAATCCCGATTAGTGTAAGTTATTCATCAGACCCGGAAAGGGTTGAAAAGATACTTGTCGAAGAGGCAGAAAATGCTGTCGGCGAAGTGCCGGGACTTCTCGGCGATCCCGTGCCTTTTGTGAGATTCATTCCGGGGTTCGGGGCAAGTTCACTTGACTTCACGCTTATATGCCAGGTAGGGGAATTTGTGGACCAGTATCTTGTGCAGCATGAATTGAGAAAGAGGATTTTAAAAAGATTCAGGGAAGAAGGGATAGAGATACCGTTCCCGCAGAGGACGCTCCATCTCAGAGAGGCGAAGGCAGAGCGAAAAGAATAAGCGCCCGGTGTTAAAAAAAAGATAAGGAGGTGTATTCATATTGGTCAGATTTGTTTTGTTGGGGATCATTGCAGGCATCGCAGGCGGCATTATAGCCTTAAGAAAGGGGCGCAGTCCGATATGGTTTATACTATGCGCCTTTATCCCGCTGCTCATTATCGTTATTGCATCGCTTCCGCCTCTGGCTGCTAAAGGGTATACCAAAAAGTGTCCGTACTGTGCAGAGATCATTAAAGAAGATGCGATAGTCTGCAAGTATTGCGGCAGGGACCTTCCCATAGAGATGATCAGGAGGTCCTGATATACGACCGGCGCTACGGGCTGTTTCAGGGAGGAGAAGGAATGGAAGAAATAAGGCACTTTGAATTCAGGCAATGCGCAAGCATCCTGAAATCCACGGGGAGGAAGGCCGGAAACCTTCGTGAGATGAGGGACCTGATCGCCGTGGTGAGCGATGAGTCCATATTCCACCATACGTATCAGTATTTTCTCAAGGGACATATCCTCGAATACACCAATGATTTTGCGCAATGGGCCGGGGAAAGCCTTGAGGAGAGGGCGCTTGGCGAACGCCTTTCTGGCATCGACCTGTATGGTTTTAACAGTATCGGCGGACTGAGGGATGAACTGCTGAGGGTGACCGACGAATATCTGGAAAAATTCCCTGAGCCGAGGGACTCAATGCCCGGTGATGAATTCTTTTTCAGTGAAACGGTGACGCTGATATTTCCCGCAGGTGTCAGGGCGCAAAACCTTGCGGAATTTCTCATAGGCATAAAGTACATTGACGCCGGATCGATTTATTATCACTTTTATGAGGCCAGGATGCGTCTCGGCAGCGGGACCGATGATTTTTCATCGTGGCTTGAAGACGCCCTGATAAAGAAAGAATTGGCCGGGAAGATAAGGTCCATAGACCCGTTCATGCACAGTGTGGAGGGGATAAGAGAGCATATCGTGGAAGCGGTTGAAAAAGAGGTAAAGAAAGATATGGAGGTAGTGCAATAATGTTGCCGCAATACTCCGGGGTTTCGCCGAAAGGTGATTTAATACTTCTGCGGAAGCTCGGCGAAAAACTGCACGGGAAATCTTTCCTCCATGTAAACTCCACGCGGGCCGGCGGCGGGGTGGCTGAGATATTGCAGAGGATGGTACCGATACTGAAAGAACTGGGTATCGATGCAAGATGGGAAGTCATCGAAGGAGATGAAAGGTTTTTCGACATAACAAAAAAAATCCACAATGCCATCCAGGGCAGCCCTGAGATGATCACGGATGATATGTGGGGCCACCATTATGAGATCAATAAAAAAAATGCCGGGAGGCTCAACCTCGAAGCAGACGCCGTTTTAATCCACGACCCGCAGCCCGCGGCCCTTGTTGAATTCAAGGAATCGGGGAAATGGATCTGGAGATGCCATATAGACGTATCGAACCCGGTGAAAGAGGTCTGCGATTACCTGATGCGTTATTGTTCAAAATATGACGCCGCGGTATTCTCTGTCGCCAGGTTTGCGAGGGCAATGGGGATAGACGAATTTATAATACCTCCCTCTATCGATCCTCTCAGCGAAAAGAACAGGGAACTGTCCGATGATGAGATCCGCGAGACAATGGAGAGACTGCTGGTCCCCCCGGACAAGCCGGTCATTTTACAGGTTTCAAGGTTCGACAGGTTCAAGGACCCGGTCGGCGTTATAGAGGCTTACAAGATAGTGAAGAAGTACAACGACTGCATCCTCGTCCTTGCGGGAAGTCCTGCAACCGACGATCCCGAAGGAGAAATCGTCCTGAATGAAGTGAGGGAATACGCGGCCGGTGACCCCGATATATACGTCCTCCTCCTGCCTCCTTTCAGTGATAAGGACATAAATGCCCTGCAGCGAATATCCACTGTCATTCTTCAGAAATCTCTGAAGGAGGGTTTCGGCCTTACCGTATCCGAAGGTATGTGGAAAGGGAAGCCCGTAATAGGAGGCGCGGTCGGCGGGATCCCGCTTCAGATAGTGCACGGCGTAACAGGCTTCCTCGTCCATTCGGTGGAAGGAGCGGCCTTCAGGATAAGACAGTTCCTTAACAACCCCGATATGGCAACCCGGATGGGTGAAAGAGGCAGGGAATATGTGAGGAACAATTTCCTCATAACGAGACAGACAAGGGATTATTTGTCCGTATGGTATTCGATTGAGAACAAGGGAAAGAGCGTTCTGGAGCTGTGATGTTTTGTTGCTTGCCTGTTAAGCATTTTCGGCTTCAGGGCAATCATCTCGTTTTTCTTTTCTGAACTTTATACTCCCAAACTCTAACCTCTTTTCCAGGTGTGTCATATGAAATCCTTCAACTTTCGGGCTATTTTTTCTCTTCCACTTCAAGAGACTTTTAACGGACTTCACGCCCTGATCTGCCTTATTTTACCTTCTAAGTCTTCCGGGCTACCCATGCGTTGCAATAGCCGTCGGGATTGATCGGTCCCCTGACGAGTGAACACGTACCGCAGGGAGTTCCCGAGCTAAAGAGATTGCAATTGCTGCATTGCTTGCCTTCGATCGTGGATTTCCCCACATACGAGTTGGCGACACGTGTCTGCTTTTCCTGCTCAGTAAGACCGGAAATGTCCGCGCAGGGATCTCCAGCGGCAGGTCCGCCCTTCGCCATTCCTTCCGCCCCCTGTTTTTCAGCATCGGGTTTCTTTTGGCAGGATGCAAGAAAAGAAACGCCGCCAAGTGAAA
Organism: Nitrospiraceae bacterium; assembly: GCA_003599275.1. Classification (GTDB taxonomy): domain Bacteria; phylum Nitrospirota; class Thermodesulfovibrionia; order UBA6902; family UBA6902; genus SURF-23. The sequence goes on from QZJG01000011.1 coordinate 26,311, forward strand.
GGCATCCCAGCAGTGTCAGTCCGAGGAAAGTCCTCCTTGATAATCTGTTTTCATTCATTGTGTATCCTCCTTTTGGAAAAAAATCATACCACTAATTGTTGGCTTGTCAACGGTACGCGATCTCATACAATAATTTGACAGCATACTTATTGGGCGATAGATAGAGGACATAATTCTTCTCCGGGTAGACCTTACATGGAGGACTTCCAAAGCTTCAGGCATAGTCAGCCCCCTCCGACGGTGATAAAATGAAAAAAGGATGGTCCCCGATATCAGAAAAAAGCTCAATCATTTTTTCATGAAAGAACTGTGGGAGATGGACACCGGTTCCCTGGGGAAGTACAAATCTCTGCTCGTCAAAATCCTCAGGTTGCTCAATGTCGCCTTTCATGAGCTTCAGAACGGGCAACTCACTCTCCGGGCAATGGGCCTCGTGTACTTCACGCTTTTCTCTATCGTGCCCGTCCTTGCGATAAGTTTTTCCGTCCTGAAGGCGTTCGGGGTCCACAACGAGGCAGAACCCTATCTGAGGGAATTCCTTGCTCCGCTTGGGAGTAAGGGAGAAGAAATAACGTCGATGATTATCGGCTTTGTGGAAAACATGAGGGCCGGAGTGCTCGGCTCAGCCGGATTTGTCGTACTTCTCTATACGGTCATCTCGGTCATTCAGAAGATAGAGGAGGCCTTCAATTACATCTGGCGTGTGAAGCGGCCGAGGACCTTCATCAGGCAGTTCAGCGATTATATCAGTATCGCCCTCATCAGTCCTGTGCTGATGTTTTCTGCGATGGGGATCACTGTCTCTTTCATGAGTTCGACGGTCATGAAATACATCACATCTGTCGGGCCGTTCGGCTTTGCCTTTTATTACTTGTTTAAAATTCTCCCATTTGTAATCATCTGCGGTGTTTTTACGTTTATCTATATCCTGCTGCCGAACACAAAAGTCAGATTCAGGCCGGCCATGACCGGAGGTATTATTGCGGGCATATTATGGGAGATTGCCGGATGGGGTTTTGCGTCATTTGTAGTCACGTCCTTAAGATATGAGGTCGTGTATTCCGGATTTGCCGTTCTGATCTTGTTTATGATGTGGCTGTATCTAAGCTGGCTCGTCCTCCTCATAGGGGCGCAGTTGTCTTTCTATCACCAGTACCCCCATATATTTGCCGTAAAGAAGGGGACGCTTTTTCTAAGCGGCAGGCTCAGGATGAAGATCGCCTTCCTCATCATGTACTATGCCGGACATAACTTCCTCAACGGCCGGAAACCATTTACAGTCGACTCCCTTGTCGAACAACTAAACCTGCCGGTGGACGTTATTCAGGAGGTCATTATACATCTGGAACAGAATAATCTGCTCCTTGAAACAGGTGATGACCCTCCCGCATATATCCCGGCACGCGATATAAGGAAGATCAGGCAGAAAGAAATTTTTGACGCTGCCATGACCGTGGACCGGGATGCCCTTTTTTCAATCGAACGGAAAATGCTTCCCGTGACTGGAGTGGAGGATATTATAAACAGGCTTGAAGCAGCCAGCAACGATACCCTCGGAGAAAAGACATTGGAAGACGTGGTGACCGGGGAGAGGTAATGTTCGGAAATTGATGTCATGAAAAAAAATATACGCCTTATGACGCTATGTCTCTTCATATTGCTGGTACTTATCAAAGGGTCCGGTGCAGCATCCCGGATACAGGTCACTGTGGACGGGGTGGAAGGAGACGTCAAACAGAATGTACTGTCCTTCCTGGAAATAGAGCAGCAAAAGGACTTCGAAGGACTTTCCGATTATTTTATTCATGAATTGCACGAAAAGGCCCCGGATGAAATCAGGTCTGCATTGCAGCCGTTCGGATATTATAATCCGCATATTAAAAGCAGTCTGGAGCTTGTCGAGGGGACATGGCATGCGACATATGGAATTGATAAGGGAGAGCCGGTTGTCGTCAGAGAGTTTGACTTTCGAATAACCGGCGAGGGGACCGATGACACGATATTCAAAAAGTCCCCCCTGAAGAAGGGAGACATCTTCAGGCACGAGGCATATGAAGACGGAAAACAAAGACTGCAGCAGGCGGCACTGGTAAACGGATACTTCAATGCCGTGCTTACCGGTCACGGGGTGCGCGTTTATCCTGATGAAAATGCGGCTGATGTTATGATACACTTCGACACCGGGCCGCGATACCTGTTTGGAGATGTAATTTTTACGCATCAGGATATTCTCAGGCCTGAATTCCTTCAGCGTTTTGTCCCTTTCAGGAAGGGCAGTCCGTATTCCACAGCATCCATTTTTCAATTACGCAACTCCCTGAGGGCCAGCGGCTATTTCAGCGAGATCGAGGTACAGGCCCTGAATAATGAAGCTGAAGGCCGCGAGATACCGGTCAAAGTCACTCTTGTTCCCGCTAAACGCAACAGGTATAGCTTCGGCGTGGGGTACGGGACCGATACCGGGGTCCGGGGAAGCGTGGGGTGGGAGGACCGCTATATCAACAGACAGGGCCATAAAATGAATGCGGAACTGAGACTGTCGGAGATTGAGGAAAACCTCGCAACACGTTATATCATCCCGCTCAAAAAACCTGAAACAGAGCATCTTGACTTTACTGCGGGATGGGCCAGACATCACAGTTTAACAGTGGACAGAGAGAGCGTACTCGCCGGCGCCGGCCTCAACCATGCCTGGAAAAGCTGGACAAGAACGGTCTACCTCAATTTCCAGCACGAGAATTTCGATGTGGCCGACCAGTCAGGCCGGACTTTTCTCCTGCTGCCCGGTTTCACACTGACAAGAGTGGTGGCGGACAACCGTATTTATACAACCCGGGGAAGCCGTATCGTTCTGGACGTAAAAGGCGCTCATACCGCACTTCTGTCAGACGTATCGTTGCTTCAGGCCGTTGTGCAGGGAAAACTCATTTATGGTATCGGAGATTCAGGAAGGTCCATATTCCGTGGCAAGGCAGGATCAACGGCCGTAAAAGGCTTCGGGGACCTTCCGGCTTCTCTCAGGTTTTTTGCCGGCGGAGACCAGAGTGTAAGGGGATACGCCTACAATACGCTCGGTCCTGTTAACGATGACGGTGACGTCATCGGCGGCAGACATATCCTTGAGGGAAGCGCCGAATATGAGCAGAAAATAACCGGAACGTGGGGGGCCGCTGTATTTTACGATATCGGGAATGCCTTTAATACACTGACGGAACCATTTAAGCAGGGTACGGGGGTCGGGGTGAGGTGGCATTCTCCGGTAGGACTGGTCCGTCTCGATTTTGCCCATGCACTTGAAAAAACGGGAACTTCCTGGCGTATCCACATTTCGATAGGACCTGATCTATGAAAAGAACTATTTTATCGATTGTGTTTATTGTACTCCTGCTGCTGTCGGCTTCCGCGGGGTTTTTGCTTAGTACAGAAAGCGGCTTGCAGTGGATTCTTGCGAGGGTCGAATATATGCTGCCGGAAGAACTCTCTGCGTCGGTCAGCGGCAGGATAATCGGTCCTATTGAAGTACGGGACCTGCACTATCGTTCCTCAGGTCTGGAACTCTCGGTGAAACGCCTGCTTTTTGACTGGCGTCCCCTCTCTTTATTTCTTCTCAGGTTTCACATTTCGACCTTTCATGCCGAACATGCAGATCTCCGCTTCTCCTCTGAAAGACCCGATGAGGTTGAAAAGGGGCACAAGCCCTTCAAAGCTCTGCTGGACATCCTTGTGGATGACGCGTCAGTTTCCGGCATCAATATCATGCAGCCTGGACCCGCGTCTCCATTCACGATCACAAACATCCGCCTTGCGGCCCGAATGAGCGGGAAATCCATCCGCATCGACGAACTCAGGACAACCATTCCCAGGTTCGAACTCGTGATGCACGGCGCTGTCGATCTCAGTGAGGATTATCCCCTTGACGTGGAAACTCGCTGGCTCGTCCGGATTGACGGATATCCCGATATCTCCGGCAGAGGCGCGATTCGGGGTCCACTGAAAAAACTCACTGTATCACAGGACGCAAACGCGCCTTTTCAGGCATCGCTTCATGCGTCAATATTAAACATCATGAAAAATCCGCAATGGGATGCGGACCTGGATATCGCATCTCTTGAGACCGCAAAAATCAAGGCATCATGGCCGGATATCAGGATTAAGGGAAATATCAGGAGTTCGGGTAATAGTGACGGTTTATTGCTCCATTCCTTACATTTGAAAGTACTTGGCGGGGAGTTGCAGGGAGTCGGGCATATGGATTGGAGCGGGCAGCCTGCATGGGGAATCAAACTTACGGGGCGCGATCTCAATCCCGGCGAGGCGTGGCCCGACTTTCCTGGAAAACTGGATTTGTCCGTCAGCGTTGGCGCGGGGGGTGAAGGAAAAGAGAGACGCACCGGCATCAACGTGGAAATAGCGGACGGGGCCATCCGTGGCCGGGCAGTGCGTGGTAAAGGGAAATTCGAAATTGCCGATGGAGCATACCTTGTCAAAGAACTGAAGCTCAGTTCGGGTTCTGCATATCTTCAGGCCCGGGGAATGCTTTCGGAAGTATATGATGTTCAATGGAAGCTGCAGGCCCCGGCGCTGGGTGATCTTCTGCCTCGCGCTTCCGGAAATGTCTCAGGAAAGGGATCGCTCGTCGGGCCGCGCGGCATGCCCCGCGTAAGGGCGTCGGTTTCCGGAAGCAACATCACGGTCTCCGGCTATAAAGCCGACAGGCTCTCTGCCGGGGTCGATATCGAACTCTCCGGAAAAGGCGATACGCAGGTTGATCTTCAGGCGAAGAACATATTGATTGATCGTGTAAGGATCGCATCATTATCAATAAAGGGGACCGGAAAGGTCACGTCGCATCAACTGACTATCGATGTAAGATCAAATACTGCCTCGGCCTTAATGACTTTCAACGGCAGACTTGAAAAAAAGGTATGGAAAGGCGTACTCGCCGGATTACGGTTGACTTCAGATACTGCCGGAATATGGACACAGAAAAAACCGATCAACCTGAGCATATCCGGAGACAGGATCATTGCCGGGCCCCTCTGTCTTGCTCAGGATGCGGCAGAGGCATGTTTCGAGAGCGAATGGAAAAAAGGTCTCACTTCACAGGGGAAGATCGTGATATCACGTTTGCCGCTGAGTTCCCTGTCCCCTTTCCTCCCCTCATACCTGAAGTCAGAGGGGACTGTCAGCGGCAGTGCGCAGGCGGTTTACAGCGCTGACCATGTAATCCGCGGCCACGTCAGTCTCGTGATGTCTCCCGGTACAATTACATTCATGACTGCGGACAGAAAAAAAATATCGTTTCCTTACGAACGCGGTGAGTTGAACGCGGCGCTTGATGAAAAAGCCCTCTTTGCGCATATTGCTCAGCCGCTGAAGGGAGGGACCATAAACGGCAATGTGACTCTTCCCCGATTCAATCCCCTGAGCTTTGACGCATCGAAACAGCCGCTGGAAGGGGCGCTCCGCGTTGAATTGTCAAGACTGGACTTCCTGCCGGCATTTCTCCCTGACGTCAAGGACACTGAAGGTATTTTTATTGCGGATATTACCGTTTCAGGTACACTTGCGGCTCCCCTTCTGAAGGGGACGACCACAGTCAGCAAAGGCGCGGCCTTTGTCCCGTCACTCGGCATACGGCTTTCAAAGGTAAGTTTTTCTGCAAGGAGCGACGGAAATGAACGTATTGCATTTCAGGCCGTCGCCGCGTCAGGCGGGGGCATGCTGCGCATCGAGGGGAACACACGCATAGCTCCAGAAGCAGGCTGGCCTTCGGAGATGCGCGTCACTGGAGAAAAATTCGAACTCGTTAATATACCTCAGGCCCGGGTCCTTGCCGATCCTGATTTAACAATTCACACGGACAAGGGCAGGATAGATGTGAAAGGTGCGGTCCATGTCCCGGAAGCTCGGCTTGAGCCCCGTGACTTTTCCGGAGCAATAAAACCCTCTCCCGATGTTGTGATCGAGGGCCGATTGGGTGGGAAGACGGAAACAGAAGCGCTGCCGATATACAGCTCCGTGAAAATTTCTCTGGGTGAAAAAGTATCCTTCAAGGGCTTTGGACTCGAGGGCCTCATAAACGGCGCCATAACGGTTGTCGACGAACCCGAAAGACTGACAACAGCTTCAGGGGAACTCGGGACGAGGGACAGTAAGTACAGCGCGTATGGCCAGGGCCTTGATATCGAATACGGCAGACTGTTATTTGCAGGAAACCCTATTGATAATCCCGGACTCGATATAAGGGCAGTGCGTCATATAAAAGACGTAACAGTGGGGGTTGACGTAAGCGGGACACTGAATACCCCGGTGCTCACGCTCTTTTCAAGACCTTCCATGGACCAGACTGATATACTGTCGTACCTGCTGATCGGCAGGCCGCTTTCAGAAGCAACCGCCTCGGAAGGCAATTTCCTGTACAATGCCGCGCTGAAAGCGGGCCTGAAAGGAGGCGGTTTGATAGCGTCGAAAATAGGCGCCAGGCTCGGGCTTGACGAATTGACAATAGAATCAGGCGCATCACCTGAAGAGTCGTCTCTCTTTTTAGGCAAGTACCTTTCTCCCCGTCTGTACGTCAGCTATGGCATCGGACTGTTTCAGCCGACATATATCTTCCGCGTTTTGTACGAATTGAGCAAGCATTGGTCGATCAGGGCCGAGCAGGGAATAGAGACAGGAGCTGATATTTTTTACAAAATAGAAAAATAATCCCGCCATTTTATTGTATCCATTCAGTTACGGGTGTATCAGATGATTCGCCTCTTTGCCAAAGGGGGATGTGAGAAACTTGTGGAAAAACTGTAAGGGCGGCTTTAGCGTACCGCTTCGCGGGCGGCTTTGTCCTCACGCAGTCGTAAGAAAACCGGCTGTCTCATGATGCCGTCTTCGGTCCATCCTGCAAAAGCGACTTCGCAGACCATATCCGGCTTCACCCACGTGGCCTCAGTATTGGTCTTCGGCTCTGTTTTAAAGGGGCATTTTTTCTGAATTAGGGGCTGCAGTTTATCGTATATTGCTTTCAGACTCTTTTCTCCGAAACCGCCTCCTGAATGACCGATGTATACAAGCTCGTCATCTTTGTATGTTCCCAGGACAAGGGAGCCAAAATATTTTCTGCTTCCCTCCGGCTCTGTGAATCCCGCGATCACGCCTTCCTGCGTGAGCCGTGTCTTCACCTTCAGCCACTCCCGGCTCCTTTTGCCCGGCTGGTAGACGCTTTGAGAATGTTTGGCAATGACACCTTCGAGCCCCCTTTCTTTCACGACATTGAAAAACAGGACACCATCTTCTCTAACGTGGTCGCTGAATTTTATTTTTGGTGAAGACGGGAGGATTTTTTTCAGGAGTTCTTTTCTCCTGAGCAGTGGCAAGCTTGTCATATCATGTCCCCGGAAGAAGAGGAGATCAAATACGTAGTAGAGCAGATTACCGCTTTTTGATTTCCGGTAATCCTGCAGCATCTGAAAATCCGGATGCCCCTGATCATCCACGACAACAAGTTCGCCGTCGAGGACAGCCTCAACCCCGAGTTTTCGCAGCGAGTCGGCAATAGGAGGAAATTTTTGAGTAAGTGAGATTTGGTTGCGGGAATAAAGCGAAACGTCTCCGTCCCTGATCTCGGCAATGGCACGGTAGCCGTCCCATTTCATCTCAAAGATCCAGTCCGGATGATCGAAGGGTTTTTTGACCAAAGTCGCGAGCATGGGTTTTATGTTGTGCGGCATCGGCCTGACCGGCGCATCCTTCAGGTCTTCCTCTTCCAGTGCCTCACGCAGGCGGATATGTTCCATCTTTTTTTGTTTGAACGATTTCCCCGGCCCGGCTTCGGAAACTTCCTCCAGTGTCTTTCCGGATACTACGGAACGGTTTTCTTTTAAAATGGGCTTCTCGCCTGCGTACCGGTCTTTCTTCTTAAGGAGCAGCCACGACTTCTCGTCCTTCCGCATCCTCACGAGGGCGAATTCCCCCTGAAGCTTTTCCCCATCGAGGACAAACTTCAGATCTCCCTTTTTTAATCCCTCCCGCAGAAGCTTCTCACTTCCCTTTTTGTCTTTTGCAGAAGGGTGACGATACGCGCCCCTGTCCCAGATGATGACGCTTCCGGCGCCGTAATTGCCCTCAGGGATTACGCCTTCAAAATCTTTGTAATCAAACGGATGGTCCTCAACCATCATGGCGAGCCTTTTCAGGGATGGGTCCATTGAAGGACCCTTCGGCACAGCCCAGCTCTTCAGTACCCCGTCCAGCTCGAGCCTCAGGTCATAATGCAGGTTCCGCGCCGCGTGTTTATGAATAACGAAAATGAGATCGTCCCCTGGGGACAGTCTCGATTCGGAGCCTGTCCCGTGCACCGATGCGGGAACTTCGCTTCGCTTTGTCCGTAAATCAGGGACAGTCCCCTCAACCGGTTCCGGCTCGGGGGTTTTCCCGAATTTGCGCTTGGATTTGTATTCTTTTAATTTCATGTCGGGCAAAACAATATAATATTTCCCTCCCCTTTGACGGGGGATGGTTAGGGTGGGGGGGGTCGCCCCTACATCAATCATACCAGACTTCAAGTCGCTGGTTAGGGGAGGAAATAGGATCTGTGGCGTTTCACCTGTTAATGTACGGAATAGGCCAAATATGAACAAGCTGCGCCTCCTCCGAAGCTATTTTTTCTCTTCTACCTTCAAGAGACTTTTAACGGACTTCACGCCTCTGATCTGCTTTATTTTACCTTCTATCCGTTCCCCGGTCTCTTCGCTGTTCACAAAGCCAGTAAGTACAACATCCCCATGCGTTGTGTCCACATTGATCTTCAGAAATTGTGCGTCCGGGTCTTTTACTATTAGCGCATTGGCTTCGGAGGTAATAGTTGCGTCATCGATCTTCTCTCCCGCTGTTTGTCCCGTCATTGAGGCACACCCGGAAAACAAAGCCGCTCCGAAGATCATCAATACTGTCAACAAAACAAAGTTCTTCATGTGTCTCCTCCTTTTTGCCGGATGCTTGATCATCTGCCCTCGTTGTTGAAATATCGGACGATCATCGTCTCCGGTAAACCTAATTATTGCACAAAATATCTGACTGTCAAGTAAGCGAATTGCCTCAAGCAAACATATGATGAAAGCATATCGTTGCCTCAAAATAATTGACAGCTCCCTTATTGGGTGATAGCATTTAAAAAACATATATCGCATAAGCCATTAGTGAAGAAGAACAGGAGAATAACAGATGAGCGTATCTAAAGCTATATTTTGCGCTTTGGTGTTTATGTTATGCGCCGGGTTCCATGCAGGCGCAGTCAATCAGGCTATTTGTCGTCCTGGATCTAATGTGGAGCTTTATCCCGGCGGCTCACTTAAATCGTGCGTTCTGAATGACTATTTTCGCGTAGACGGTATCGAATGCAATAAGCAAAGCCCGATTAACTTTTACGAAGACGGCCTGATTGAATCGTGTATCCTTTCTAAAGATACATCGATAAGCGGTCAAAAGTGCAAACAACTGGCGCCGATTTACTTCTACGCGACAGGGGAATTTAAATCATGTGTAAAACAGGAGTAATAGCCCCTATATTTCTTCAAAATGTAGTTGACGTGGTGTTAACATTGTGACATACAGGTATATTAACCCTCAGCAAGAATGATGAAAGGATTAAACATGAGAAAAAACAAACACGTAATTCTTATCATAGCCTTATTGACGGCCCTTCAGATGCTTGCAGTCACCGGCTGCTATCGCAAAACGCCGGAACAAAGGGCAGAGCATGTAGTCCGGCACCTGGTTGAAACCCTGGAACTGGATGCCGATCAAAGGGCGAAGCTGGAAAAGATGAAGGAAACTTTTCTTGCCAAAAGATCAGACATGATGAAGATGCGGCATGAAGCCATGAATGACCTCAATGAGATGATGTTGAGCCCTCAGCTCGATCAGGCGAGGTTAGACGCGCGCACGGAGAAAATCCAGGCGCAAACGAGCGACCTGGTCCGGTTCATTTCCACGGAGTTTACGGAGCTCCATGATATGCTGACTCCTGAGCAGAGGAGCAAGCTGGTAGAGATGATGAATAAATATGAACAACGAGCTCATAGCTGGTAAGCTCCGTATCGGTATTCAAGCTGTCCCGACCGAGCACTGCTTCTATACCTGCCGGACCATACACGAACGAGGCAACATGTGTCTGCCTTTCCTGCTCAGTAAGTCCGGGAGCATCGGTGCATGGATCTCCGGCGGCAGGGGAGGAAGGGAGAATACTGCATGGGTATCTTGTTTGCGCAGCTATTCTCCTTTGCTCCTGATTACCGCAGCCATCCGGGCTTCCCGGTCACTGTCTACCATTTAAATCCTATCCCGAGGTTGTAAATGAAACGTCCGTCATCAAAAGCCTCGTCAGCCTCCTCGGCCTTGTCAAAGAGGAAATCGTAACCGACAGAAATAAGGATGAACGTTGTATCATTTACGAAGGCCTTTATCCCGGCCTCCGGACCGGCAATAAAAGACTCCTCGACACTTTCTCCATACAGATAGCCGACAGTTACCCCAAGAAACGGTCGCCAGTTCTCAAGGTCGATGTTGAAGTCTGCGCCCACGCGGGTGGAGCCGTTCCAGTCGCTACCGCCCGGTATATCGACTACGGCAACGTTTTGACGGAAGACACCCTCCAGATATTTACTGTAAAAATAGCCCAGCCCGATATCTGCGGAAAAGATCGTATTGTCGAAACTGTTGTCACTCGTGCCCGATCCGCTTAGTGTAAATTCCATGTCGCCCGTTTTATATTCAGCGGAAGCGGCGGTGAAAGGAACAATGATTAAACATAGAATTGTCAAAATAAAAATTTTTCGGTACATAACTGTCTCCTTTTGTAATTTAAAGTTGTTAATAAGCGGTCCCATTGTTTATTTTCATATCATCAAACCTCCTTTCAAAAGCCCTGCAATAAATATCACAGTGTTAGAGCCATGTCCCTCAGTGAACCAGCCCAAGAATACCGGCAACCTCGACATTCCCACCGACCTTCAATTCGTCAAGCTGTACAGCAAGGTCATGAAGCTGATCGTCGCTGAGACCGGCCGGTTTCCCCTTGACCTCTTCGGCTGTAAAACCTAACTGCGTCAATCTTTCGCCTACCATTTTTGACTCGATAACACTCTGGATCTTCCGAAGGTCTTCTGTCCGATGACCGCCTTCAGGACCTATCCTGGATGGCGCAAATCCGGCACACACGTTTTGGGCAGAGCCGATTATTAATATTGCCATAGCCAGATAGATAGCCAGCCATTTTGTCGTCTTTAGCTTCATAATGTCTTTCATTGATCATCTGCCCTCGTTGTTGAAATATCGGACGATCACCGTTCCCGGTAAACTTAATTATTGCACAAAATATCTGACTGTCAAGGCGGGGTACCCTTTTCCCTCATGTTCAAGACCTTGCCGGGATGATTATCTATTTAAGAAAAAGACGGAAATCTTGGACCTCCAAAGCTATGCGGGATAGTATCCGGAAGTATCGTTTTTTTTACCGGAGGCAGCCTGTATGCCTGATTCCGGTCTCTCGCTCAGTAATTCCTTCAGCAGCACGATACTTCTTGCGAAGATGCCTGTCTTGTGGTTCGAGATGAGCTCAAAGATATTTTCTTCCACAATCGGCCGGTCGGGATCAAGGGCCGTGTCTTTCGGCCCCAAGTCTTTGGGCCCCTTATTTTTATCGGTGAATTCATATTGACGCAGCCGCGTTTTCCTGTCCCCGGCAAGGCCGTCCAGAAAATCTACGAGTCCGTCTGTCGATTCAACGCTCTTGCGGTCATAAGTCCCGGTCATCCCGATATGCTCTTCAAGCAGACTGACACGCACAGATCGAATTGCCCCGGCCAGCTCTTCATCGGAGGCTTCCTCCCCGGCCTCCCAGGCCCCCCGAAGGAGCTTGACCGTACTGTCGAATTGCCAACCCGCGATCAGGATGAAATGCCGGGCCTTTTGGGCGGCCCGGTAGAACTCACGATAGTAATTTCGTCCGTCTATAAGAAGGCCGGTTTTGCGGACGCTGAACAGGTCCATGCAGTTGTGCCCGGCTTTCAATATCCTTTTCAACATCGGTCGCCTCGCATATTTGTAGAAACTTAATATTTGAGCAGCTTTTGCTCCCGATCCATTCGGGGCCGAGGATGGCGTTTACCTGGGACAGGCGTTCTCCGCTGCCTGGTCTACCGATCCGCTGCGGGCAAGGTCGATATTCAGGATCGTTCCTCTCCTGCCTTTTTTCGTCGTTAATTATCTTTCCGGCATCGCGCGCATCTCGACATGGACATTTATCTGGACGACATTCCTGGGAATGCTGCCGGGGACCCTTGTGTGCACCTTTGCGGGGCGTCAACTCAGCGTAATAACGACTCCTGACGAAATATTCTCCGTAAAAGTCGTCATGTCGCTCATCCTGCTGGCACTGCTGATACTCCTTCCTCCTGCAGCTTATCATATAAAAAATTTGAGGAATTCCCTTTGATTGCTTAAAACTTCACCTTATAAATAATGCGGCATCTTCTGTTCTTTTGTGAGTACCTCTTGAAAAAGGTCTCCATTTTTCCCGACCCTGCTCACGGCTTCCGAATGCATGATCAGCAGTTTTTCGGGATCGCGCTGCCTTGTCAAAATTTCCAGCTCTTCCCATTCAAGAGGGAATGATACAGTCGGTTTCTCCCGTGCGCGCAGGGAGTAGATGCAGATCATTGTCTTTGCGGAGTCGTTTTGGGACCAGTTGATGAAGACCTTTTTAATCCGTGATTCCTTCGCCATTTTTGCAGTGACGATTTCAGGATAGTTGCGCTGAAGGACCTCTGCCACGGCCTTTGAAAATCTTTTTGTGTCCTCAAAGGTCGCCTCTTTACGGTTCAAAGGGACATATACATGCAGTCCTTTTTTTCCAGAAGTTTTCGCATAACTTTCAAGCTGCATTTGTAAAAGCAGGTCCCTAAGGATCAGGGCCACCTTTGCGCAATCCAGGATGTTTGCCTTATCACCGGGATCAAGATCGAAGACAATGGAATCGGGCGTCTCAGGAGAACCGGCCTTGGCCAATGGCACATGCAATTCAAGAGACGCAAGGTTCTCCACCCATATGAGCGTCTCCAGATCATTGACAAGGCAGACCGTCATTGGTCCTTCATTATGGATCACCTTCGCTGTTTTCACCCAGGCGGGGCGGTGCACAGGACAGCGCTTCTCGAAAAAGAAATCCTTTTCCGTTCCGTCGGGGTAGCGCTTCAAGGTCAGTGCCCGGTCTTTCAAATGCGGCAGGATGGAGTCCGCGATCCGGCGGTAATATTCAAGGACATGTGCCTTCGTGAAACCATAGGAAGGATAAAGGTCCTTATTCAGGTTTGACAAGGAAAGTCTTCTCCCGGCAGCCTCAACGATCTTTTTGCTCACCGGTGCTCTTTCACCTTGCGCATGCTCTCCTCCAGCACTGCGACCAGGTCGACCACTCCTTCCTCCACTTCTTCCTCTATTTCAGGGGCCTCCACAGTACCTTTGTCCTTCGCCTTCTTCTCTAAAAGTTTCATGATCTTTTTCCGGCGTTCGTCCGCATATTTATCAGGATTAAAGTCGGCGGTCATTTCTTTAATAATTTTTTTCATGCGGCTTTTCTCTTCGGATTCAATCTTTTCTTCCCGGGAACGGGTCGTACCGACTTTCGACAAGAGGTCTTCATCGGGAAGTATTTCTCCGCTGTAGTGAAGTGTGATCAGGGACAGCGCCCCATCCGTGCTCTTGACCGCAACGAGATACTCACGCTCCCGCAGCACGAACTTTGCGAGCCCGGCCTTGTTCGTCCGGCGCATCACCTCGACCAGCAGCCGGTAAGCCTTTTCGCCCCCTTTGGAAGGAACAAGATAATACGGGTGATCATAATAGACAGGGGCCACATCCTTAATATCGATGAACTCAAGTATCTCAATCGTGCGGCTTCTTTCCGGAGATACGGATTCAAGTTCCTTTTCCGTTATCACGATATATTTGTCGGGAGTGATCTCATAACCCCTGACTATCTCATCCGGCGGGACCAGCTTTTCTTCTTTCGGACAATACATCCTTCTTGCGAGGGGAGAATAATCCTTGCGGTGAAGCATTCGAAAGGATACACGCCCGGTCTCGACAGCCCTGACCAGTTTTACCGGTATTGCAACAAGACTGAAACTGACTGTCCCATTCCATATTTCCTGTAACGCCATCTCACTCCTCAAAAATTCTCACCACAGAGGTCACAGAGTATACGGAGAAAAATAAAATATTTTAAGTCTCTCTCTGTAACCTCAGTGTTCTCTGTGGTTAATTTTTCTTTCATTTTACACTTCACGCGACCTTCTTCATACTCGCCTCAAGAACCTCAAGAAGCTTGTCCGGCGCCGTGGGTTTCAAATGCCTGGGCCGCAGGACCGTGATTTTTTCTCCCCGTGCTTTTTTATCTATCAGGGCCTGCAGCTTTTTTTGATGTTCGTTCTCGAATTTCTGAGGCTGGAAAGACGCTGACAACTGGCTGATCAGATCACTTGCGATCTTCAATTCTTTTTCAGACACCGGAGCTTTCTGCAGTTCGAGAGATTTTACCGCTATCACTTCATCGGCATATCGCAGGGTGCTCAGGCAGAGGACCTTCCCGTTTATCTGCAAGGCCCCTAAATAGGACCGTCTTCTCATGGTCCAGGTGCATATCCCCGCCGTGCCGGTTTCCTTCAATGCCCCGGCAAGCGCGTTATAACCTTTCAAGGTTGTATCCGGCTCAAGGTAGTACATGCGTTCAAGGAAGATGGGATCGATCTGTGCGGTCTTGACGAATTCATGGACTTCGATCATCCGGCCATCTTCGGGTCCGGCTTGTTCGAGCTCTGCCGGATCGATGAGGATATATTTTCTGTCCTCTAATTCAAACCCTTTGGCCCATTCCTCTGCGGGTACAGGCACTTTTTCATACGCACAGATCATCTGCTGGTGCAATTTCACGTGATCACGCTTGTGCAAAAGGTGAAACTGGATACGGTCTTCCTTGACTGCGGTATGCAACTTCACGGGCACATTGATGTTGCCGAATTGGATATATCCTTTCCAGAGCGTCCT
Source organism: Nitrospiraceae bacterium (assembly GCA_003599275.1). Lineage (GTDB taxonomy): Bacteria > Nitrospirota > Thermodesulfovibrionia > UBA6902 > UBA6902 > SURF-23. The sequence continues at coordinate 41,410 of QZJG01000011.1, forward strand.
TCCCGACATTGAAATCCTCGTCTGTAAAAACCACAGGGTTTTTAGAGTTATGAGTCAAAAGAGTTAGGTGTAAGGTTTTTAATAGTAAGCCAGATATTTTTACTTAACTCATAACTCATAACTCTTTGCTGTCCTTTCCTATAAGAGAAATATAGCACACAATGTTCCGATGTCAAAATTAGGGGGCCGGAGACACTTTTGTCCCGGCGCCGATGCACAACAGGCTTGCCTTAACTATGCATGAAGACGCAGGTCCTATGCCGCCTGCTATCATACTGGCAGCATCATGCCGGTGTGGTACAATTAAGGTATCATAGAGGTCAAACCATAAACCATGGCAAAGGAATGAGGAGACATAGTGGGCATTCTTCCTGAGGGTGAACAACTGAGAAGCGCCATCAAATGGATATCGGATAAGCGTGCAGAGACCCCCGGAGCCGGCCTGTTGAAGTTGATTGAAGATGCCTGCCTGAAATTTGATTTGCCACCAAAAGACGCAGAATTTCTCGTGCGTTTTTTTACTGAAAAAAAGTCCGGGTGAATCATAAATGCTATCTTTCCAGGTCAACTCTCCCGCAATTCACACGTCCGGTCCCGGTCGTCCTTTATTTCGGGCTTACGAGCTTGCGCTATCTTGTATTTTTAAATTCACAAGAAGAAAAGTGTATCAGCGAAACTCTTTTAGCTGCGATTCGGATTTACTGATCAGGTTTTCCTTTTGCATTACTGATACTGATGCCGTATAGGAAATAAGAAACAGGACGAATACATTGACCGCCACTATCAGTGCGATAGTAAAAAACAACTTCGGCTTTCGCAGGAGCAGGAGCAATAAAATCCCTCCCAGTGCTATCGCAATATGGGTGTTGGCCTGAAAATAGCCTGAAATCTCCATGTAATATGCTTCAAAGTTCAAGCTCATTTCACATACCTCTTTAAATTCGTTATAGTCTGTGTTGTTTATAAGTTAATACTAACGACGCGGTTTTTCTGTGACGGGATTCACAATAATGAAAAGTCTGCCCAAAAGACTATAAAAAGAGGACGAGGGACGTACTAAACGTACTATTAAGATATCAGCGACGTTAGATTCTTTTCGTTGACTTGTTTTAATTTTCATGATAAGTAGTATTTAAGAACAAGGCAAGGAGTATATTAAATCAGCTCATTGGGAAATGTTGTGTTTTTTAATAAGGAGGGTAGTCATGAACCTGGAACTGACAGATAAACAAAGAGACATGCTTGCCGGAGTACTTAAAGACTATATCCCGGAGCTCAGGGGTGAGATTGCTTCGGGCGTTAAACATGATTTTAAACTGGAATTGAAGGAGGAAGAGGCGGTATTAAAAGAAATACTGGAGAAATTGGTGGTACTGAAATAAGGATGTGCCGGATACTGGTTCGGTCACAGTCTTGCACTGGACCCAACCCACAAACAGGCTTTTACCCTGGAAGGGCTAAGGAGCTTTGCCGGGCAGTTTGATAATGTATCGGTCCTGGCATCTGGACAGGCAGTCCCCTGCTGGAGCATCTACTGCATTCCTGAATAAAAGCACAAATCGTAAGCTGGCCCGCTGCCCCTCAGTTTTTTCTTCGGTGAAAAATTCTTTCGGGACTAATCCTCAACCTGCAGTTCCGGATTCCAAACCACCTCCCACAAGTGACCATCCGGGTCCTGGAAGTAACCTCCATAGCCGCCCCAAAAAGTATCTCCGGCGGATTTTACTATCTTTGCACCAGCTTCTTCTGCCTGCTTCATAACCGCGTCAACTTCTTCTTTGCTGTTTACGTTATGCCCGATAGTAATTTCGGTACTGCTCGGTGGCTGAAGGGGAATAGTTGAGTCATGAGCAAGACTCTTTCGCGGCCAGAGAGCCAACATCACGCCATTTTGTAAATTAAAGAACGCGACAGCGCCATATTCAAATTCCTTACCGATAATCCCCTCTGTCGGCAGGCCGAGTCCGTCACGATAGAATTTGAGCGATCTTTCCAAATCGTCAACACCTAATGTAATTACCGTAATTCGGGGTTTCATAGATCGCCTCCTGCTATCAGTCTATAAAAAAATATAGCACATAATTTCCTGATGTCAAAATGAGGGATCCTGAGACACTTTCGTCTTGGCACAGAAGCAAATTACTCTTGTCTTTAACAGGTATAAGTATTATCATTAATAAAATTTTATTCGGGACGTGGGCGCAATGAAAGAAATAATTCCTGTTGAAATTATAGATCGAAAAATATATCTGATACGCGGTCATAAAGTCATGCTTAGCTCTGACCTTGCAGAGTTATTACGGTGTTGTGCCAAAAGTTCTGACACAGGCAGTTAAGAGAAACATCGAACGGTTTCCCGCAGATTTCATGTTTCAGCTTTCAAATTAAGAGTTTGTCAACTTGAAGTCACAAATTGTGACTTCAAGTTGGGGTGGTATTCGACGTGCTACTCCATATGCCTTCACTGAACAAGGGGTGGCGATGCTCTCAAGTGTTTTACGCAGCAAGCAAGCTGTTCAAGTGAATATTTCCATAATGCGGGCATTCGTCAATTTAAGGGAATTGCTTTCTACCAATAAGGAACTGGCACGTAAACTTGAGACTCTTGAAAAGAAATATGACACTCAATTTAAAATTGTCTTCGACGCGATACGGCAATTAATGACGCCGCCGGAGCCGAAGAAGAAGGCGCCGATAGGATTTAGAAGGGGAAAGGATGTTTAGCGAATTTGCCTGTGTGCGGACAGTCGTCTACCTAATAGACTGTGTAATTGGTTGTCGGAAGGATATGGATGATTAGGGCAAAAAAACGAAGACGCAATAGCGGAGGTGCCGATATGCTATTAAGGAATACAGGAGCAACGAGTATATACACTTAAATAATATACTTTAAATATATTATTATTGACATATGACTTAAATTCTTATAACATGAGAGCATGCCGATTGTTACATTGCAAGGGTTCAAATGCTACCGGTGCGATTACGAGTGGTTGCCGAGGAAGGGAACGAAGAACAGGGAGAAAACGAAGGTGTGCCCGAACTGCAAGAGCCCTTATTGGGATGTGCCGAGAAGGCGGCAAAGGCCAGATGTAAAGGATAGCAGAGGCAAATCGCAATGAATGTAAAAACATTGAGCAGAGCGAGACAAGAGGTGATGACTAAAAGGGTGCTCGCCAATATTGAAGGTGCATTTATAGATATAGGCTACAAACGTCATCTTATCAGGAAAGACTATCAGTATGCAGATTTGTTCTCGAATGGCGGTTCAGGTGTACCACTTCGCACCGTCGGGCGTGCCGTTTTTGGACAAGAGCCTATCGATTATCGTTCAGCCTGTTTCGGTATCCAATTGGCTGAATCTGGGAGGCCGTCCGACTTAGTTGTCAAGGAATTAAGAGCCTTTGGCGCACCAATGATATTCATCATCAACAACGGAGTTACTGAACGTTGGACCGTCACCGAGAAAGAGCCGCTACTTCAAGACAAATACAAAACTGCTACTTTGCATAATGTCATTATTAAGAACAAAAGCACGTGGAAGCCACAGGCCATAATAAGGGCAAAAACCGGTTTCGCAAAGCCCGATCCTGTGCAATTGGATTTCGTCGATATTGGGCTACTTCCCGCTTTGGAGCATGAAGCTGCAAAAAAAATAGATAGTTTATTCGGTGTCCTCCTTTACCACGCCGAGGAAGAATTCAAGAAACGCAATTTAACGTTTGATGCCTCAATTATTTTCAGGGTTGTATTTAGTCTGTTAGCTGCCAAGTTGCTCAAAGACCGGAATATCTTAGGTTCAGGGGCCATTGACTTCTCAAATCCTCAGTCTGCATTGGAGGCTGTGAGAAATCATTATGGCCCTTCACTATTGGCCACAGTCTCAAAATTACCGATACCGACTCTAAATTCCATATCGCAAGAAATCGGGAAAAGCTTCTCTTTAAGAAATATCTCAGTTGATACTCTAACGTACATATATGAAAATACGTTTGTTTCGCGCAAAAGCCGCAAAGAGCTGGGCATACATAGCACACCAGCGTATGTTGCTGACTACCTTCTTTCTCAAGTACCGTTGGAGGATCTGCCACGAACTCAATGGCAGACCCTCGATCCTATGTGCGGCCACGGGATTCTACTTATAGCCGCCATGCGAAGGATGAGAGATTTGTTGCCGCAAAGTTTCGGAGGGCGCCAGCGTCATGAATTCTTTATGAAAAATCTACGCGGTATAGAGATTGAACCATTTTCGATTGAAGTTGCCCGCATGTGTCTGATGTTGGCCGATTTCCCAGAGTCTAACGGGTGGTCGATCACCCAAGATGATGCCTTTGCTGACAAGGTCATTGAAAACGCTTCGAAGAAATCTATGATTCTGATTGCAAATCCGCCCTTTGAAAAAATTAAGATTAATGATAAGGCTGTTCCCAAACCACTGGAGTTCTTAAGAAGATCCCTCCCGAATTTGCCGGAAGGGGCACTAATTGGCTTAGTCTTGCCACGCTCCTTTTTGGACAGCACTGCTTACAAAGAAGAAAGGAAATTTCTTCTGAACAACTTTGAAATAAATGCCATTACAACATTGCCTGACAAGATATTTCTTTACTCGGAGGCCGAAACCGCAATCGTCAGCGCACGAAAAAGGGAACCGCAAAAGTCAAGGAATTTCCCTTATACAGAAGTCCGGAGTGAGCACAGGGAGGCTTTCAAGACGAAATCCGCTTTTACATGGCGCGATAAAGCACCTCAATCCTATTTCTACGGAACCAAAGAAAACAGACTGATAGTTCCCTTCTTGAAGGAGGTGTGGGATCGTATAGGGAGCTATCCTATCCTGCGCGAAGTAGCACTGATCAAAACAGGTATCAGGTATAAAAGCAATGTTCCAGAGAATCTGCTCGTGCAGGATTCCGAATTTCCCGATTCAAGAAGAGGAATCCTCAATGTGACGCCTGGCTTTTACCAATATATAGCCATCGACACAGTTTATATGTCCACCAAGAAGGAACATATGCAAAGCACCGCCATAAAATGTCCATGGGATATTTCTAAGGTAATATTGCCTGCTGCGCGCATGTCGAGAGGCCGTTGGCGCTTCGCTGGAGCTATTGACACACAGAAAAGGGTATTCAGCAGAAGGTTCTACGGAGCCTGGCCTAAGTCTTCAATCAGTGTTTACACGCTGGCCGCAATATTGAATTCACCAGTCGCGCAGGCTTTCATTTATTGCAATGTTTCAGAAAAAGATATTCTGATCAAGACGTACGAGGACATTCCCGTTCCCAAGATAGAAGATCTTCAGAAAAATGAGGCGATCATTGCCAATCGAGTAAGACGATATTTAGCGGAATTAAAGAGCGCACCTCGACAAGCATACAAAACGCTTTTGGAAATCGATGCCGAGATTTTGAAGCTTTATCATTTGCCGCCGAAGCTCGAACGGCAACTATTGGACATCTTCTGGGGTCAAATGCGACGTGTCCCGTTTGAGTTTAAAGGGTATATACCTCCTGAAATGGCCTCTTGGATTCCTCTGCATATCTATTTGTCTAATGCTTTTCGGGAGGGAACGGTCGAAAAAATCCTGGAGCGCATTCCTGTCATAAAAGATAAGAAATTCGTGGACTACCTGAAAGGCTTAGGTACGGAATAAGATGGAGGGGAAATGTTATCTGTTAGACACTAATGTGCTCGGATATCTCGTGGAGTTAAAATCGGGCTCCCACACTCCTGAAGGCAAAGCTTTGGAGAAGCGGCTCGAAGAGATCAAAGGTAAAAATATCTTCATCTGTTGCATCACAATTGGCGAGATCGAATACGGGCTCAAAATCGCTCCTGACAAGGATTCTACAAAGCAAGGTTTGGCAAAACGGTTGATTGAAGAGTTTTATAGTTATCCCGTTGATAACGATATCGCTCGTGATCAGTACGCGACTCTTCGAGCAAAACTTTTTCAACGGTATGCACCAAGAGATAAACGCCACAGGAACAGTGATAAGAAAAGAGTAGAAGAATGGATAGATCCCACAACATCGAAGGAACTGCAGGTACAGGAAAACGATATCTGGATTGCCGCTGTAGCGATGGCATACAATTTTGTGTTAGTGACGCATGATAAAATGAATGCTATAAAGTCAGTTGTGGGTGAAGACCTGACAATCGTAGATTGGGCAAAGTAGTTTACATGGTTGAACGTTCATAGACAGACTGCCAGCCCGTTAATTATTTGTGCTCATAGGCTTTCTTCAAACCTGCTATATCAATTTTTTTCATTTGAAGCATAACCTTCATAACTCTTTGCGACTTAACAGGATCAGGATCGTTCAACATCTCGCTCAAAACAGTAGGTACAATTTGCCACGACAATCCAAACTTGTCTTTAAGCCAGCCGCATTGCTGCGCATCCTTATCCCCGCCTTCGGAGAGCTTCTGCCACAGATCGTCTACTTCTGCCTGTGTCTCGCAGTTCACGACAAACGATACGGCCTCTGTGAACTTGAATATGGGGCCGCCGTTTAATGCGACGAATTCCTGTCCATAGAGTTGAAATGCAATGGTCATTACCGATCCCTTTGGCCTTCCGGAGACCGCTGCCCCTGCTTCGTCATAGCGGGTAACGCTAATGATCTTTGAATTCTTAAAAATAGAGATATAAAAATTCACTGCCTCTTCGGCTTGATTGTCGAACCATAAGAACGGAGTAATTTTTTGCATGGTAGCCTCCTTACAGTTATTGTTTATTTAAATCCATCCTATTCCGTGACTTCCCACAGGTGGACGTTTGTCACCACGTTTTCCATTGACCGCTATGCTTCTACTATTACCTTGAAACCGCCGTATACCATGCGTTTCATGTCGAAAGGCATCTCCTTCATGCCGCCCATCTTTTCCATCTCTTTCATCACCTTTGCGTTGACGCGATCGCGGTGTGCACGCGACTTAAATACGATCCATGAGAATACCACCGTCTCGTCCGGCTTCAACTTTATCATCTTTGAAAAAGGCATACCCCACTTGGGCTTTAAGTCCTCGCCGACACACTCCTTATAATCGAGAGCGCCGTGTTTAAGCCACATCTTTGCTCCCATCTTGGCCATGCGGGCATAGGTGTTCAGGTTTTTCTTCGGGACAGGTAAAACATATCCATCGACGTAATGCATAAGGACCTCCTTTTGGGTTAATATTGACGATTATTTTTTCTCATATTATTTTCCTTCTGTAAGCCGCTTGCGACGAGCAAGTTCGGCCTCAGTGGGGACCTCAAGAGCGAACGATCCTGTCTTGACTTCTCCTGCGCGCGCGTACGTGGCAACGACGACTCCATTTGGTGAAATCTCGCTTTTAAGCAATTTAAATCCAACGGGAATTGCGCCTTCGGCAAACAAGCGCTTACCCCTGCCGAGAGTGATAGGGAATGTTTTTAGCCGAAGTTCGTCAACCAGATCGTTCTTCAGAAGTGTTTGAATGAGATTGCCGCTGCCATGAACCTGTATTTCGGGCCCGTCCTGCTCCTTTAGTTTTTTAACTTCTTTCGCGACATCTCCCTTGATGAGTTCGGAATTGCTCCAGTCAAGCTTCGTCACCGTCTTTGAAGCTACATATTTTCTCGCGTTATTAATTCCGGTTGCAATGGGATCTTCAGTGGTCTGCACGTACGGCCAGTGCGCTGCGAATATCTCATACGTCTTTCTGCCAAGCAATAAATCAAAGGGTTTACTCATCTGCCCGACCATCACTTTGCCAAGGAAGTCATCAAAGTAACCAGCAACCCACCCGCCGTGTTTGAACCCGCCGGTGGGATCTTCTTCGGGTCCGCCTGGGGCCTGCATGACTCCATCAAGCGATACAAACGTTAATACGATAAGTTTTCTCATGTCTTCTCCTTCGTAATGCCCGCTTAAGAGTTTTAATGTCAAACGTTTTCATTGTCTTCTCATTTAATGATATTGTTTCCCTCTTGCGCGATATCAGGTCATTCGAGATTGCCCAGCGTTTCAGGTATCAGATTTGAGAGTGCCGGGAATATGTGCATACACCCTGTAATTGACCTTATATCTTTTTTGTTGATCACGGCATTCACGACTTCCTGGATGAGCATTGCGGCATGAGGCCCGATGATATGAAAGCCCAGGATCCTGCCGGAATTCTTTTCAACGACTGCCTTTGCAAAACCTTCCTGCTCCATCATGGCCTCTCCCATCACTGTATCTGAATATTTCGCCCTGCCTACCAGTACATCGTGAGACTTCCTTGCCTTCTCCTCCGTCAGTCCAATGGAGGCGATTTGGGGATGCGTGAATATCGCGTGGGGAACGGATTGGAAATCCATCCTGATCTTTTTCCTGTGAGTCGCGTTGTGCCAGGCTATCTCCGCCTGTTTATCTCCTGCATGAGTGAACATGGCCATTCCGTTGGCGTCACCCACGGCCCATATGTGTTTCCTGCTGGCCTGAAGATGCCCATCAACCTTTATGAAATTATTTTTGTCGGTCTCAATGCCTGCATTCTCTATTTTCAGAAGGTCTGCATTAGACTTTCTGCCGGTCGCCACCATCACCGCCTCCGCAGAAATCTTCTTTGTCTGGCCGGTGCCGGCACCCCTTACGAGAACAACGTAACCGCCGTCAAACTGTTTCACTTCTTCTGTTGTCCCAGTGCGTATCTCTACCCGCTTGCCGAGCTCATTCTTTAAGAGTTCCGATATCTCCGGTTCTTCTGACGGGAGGAGTCTTGCGCTTCTTGTGATCATGATTACCTTCGTATCGAGAGCTGAAAAGAAGTGCGCGTATTCAAGCCCTATGTATCCGCCGCCGATGATGATCATCTTCTCCGGCTTTTTTTCGAGCCCGAGCACGCTCTCGTTGGTCAGATACGGGACATTTTCCAGTCCCTTCAGCGGAGGTATCACTGGACGGGCGCCTGAAGCGATAAATATTTTCTTTCCCCTGATCTTTTTGTCACCTGCTTCAAAGGTATGGTCATCGACAAAATGGCATTGCTTGTTGTAGAAATCTATATTCTCTGTCTCTTCAATCGCCGTCTTTATCCTGTCTCTTCCGCTGCTGACGGCGTTCTTCATCCGGTCCATGACCGCCCTGAAATCAACGCGGGTTATTTCC
>QZJG01000019.1 GCA_003599275.1 Nitrospiraceae bacterium
GTACAAAAAATAGTACCGGATAATGAGGGCATTAGTCAATTAAACCTCATTTTCACCTTGCGGCATTTTTGCCTTTTGATATAAAATCATCATGTAAAAGAAGGGGACAGACACGGGAACAACGGAAATCATCATTCCGCGATTCGTTGAATCAGGAGGGGACAAATGGAAACAATAGTGCCGGCTGGAGTAATTGAAAGAAGGATTCTGCTTATACGGGGACAGAAGGTTATGTTGAGTATGCACCTTGCTGAACTCTACACAGTTGAAACCAGGACTTTGAATCAGGCAGTTAAAAGGAATATCAATCGCTTTCCGGAAGACTTCATGTTTCAGCTCAATGATTCTGAAACCGAGAATCTGGTATCACAAAATGTGATACCACACAAAAGACATTTTGGCGGTTCTTCGCCCTATGCTTTTACGGAACAAGGGGTTGCAATGCTTTCAAGCGTCTTGAATAGCGAACGCGCGATTCAGGTAAATATCGCCGTCATGAGGACTTTCGTTAAGTTAAAAAAAATGATTTCAGCGAATAAAGAGCTTGCTCATAAACTGGAGCAGTTGGAGCGGAAGATAGAGAAACACGACGGGGAGATCAAATTAATCTTTGATGCCATCCGGCAACTGATGACACCGCCGGAGAAGAAGCGTCCGATGATCGGGTTTAAGAGGGCAGAGGGGTGAACGGCTTGAACAGTTTACTGTGTTAGTAAAATGTGTAGGCCTGACCCGCCAATCCATTATTTGTTATGCCTTCCTTCTTAATAATCTCCTTCCTGCCAAAAGCGTTCCTCCTGTGATAAAGAGAATAAAGCTTATCGGTTCAGGAACTATAGTGGTAGGCTTCCACAAAACAGCATGGTATTCACCAGAAATAGTGTTTGATCTACCGACAATCCAACCATTGTCGTTAATTTTGTATGCTCCACTATAATTACCACCGAGAGTTCCAAGGTCGGTCATAGTACCGTCATCATATAAAAAAGCATGCGATAAACCGGAACTCGTCCAAGAAGAACCTACAACCTGCCCGCTATCATTTATTCCATAGGCGTAGCTGTTGCTGCCGCCAAGAGTTCCAAGGTCTGTAATGGTTCCGCTATCATATAAAATAGAATGCACTGCTTCGGTACTCGTCAAATACCTACCAGCAATTTGACCATTCTCATTAATACCTGTTGCCCCAAAATTAAGATCAGTAACAATTCCATGTTCATACAAAAATCCTCGAGATAACAATCCTTGAGATGGGTATATTCCCACTATTTGATCCCTATTATTTATATCAGTTGCGGATCCATAGTTCCACCCAACTGGCAACGACCATGTCCCATTATCATAAATAAAGGGGACTCTTCCAACGGAATCAAAGACAGTTCCAATAATCTGCATATTATCATTAACAGCGGTAACTTCCGGATATTCAAACCAAGATAAAGGACCACTGGGGCCTCCCAAACTTTTTCTTGTGCCATTTTCATACAAAATCAACTCGTTGCCGGATGACATTACTACTTGACCGTTATTATTAAGCGCCATAAAACCAGATGATGCGCCAATGTCCAATTATTAGCGTAAGGTTGTAAAGTGCAACGATCCCTTTCTCTCCGATAGCATTAGAGGCATAACGTATATCGTTTTATCCGCAGTGCCGGAGGCATTGAGGATAAAACGATGGATATTGAATATGCCTCTTTCTGCATAGTCCAATACAGCACAATACACAGCACAATAGGGTCAGGCCTACACAATTTACTGGCCCCATGGATCGCGCACGTATCGCGGATCGCCTTAAATATTTCTGACACGGCACCTCAGTATTTCAGCTTCTTCCTCAACGTCAACCTGTTAATCCCAAGAACGCGGGCGGCCTCCGACTGGTTCTCTTTGGTGACGGAAAGGACATATTCAAAGACAGACCTGTCCACTTCAGCGTGTATCTTTTCATATATGTTCCTCTCCTTGTCCCGCATGGCGTTTTTCAGAAAAGGGATTATCGCGGATGAAAGGGTTTCCGGATGTAAGGCTTTGGGGTCAGGCTTGCAAACATACATTTATAGCTTCCTTGAAACCGAGGGTATAAAATATTTTGTGTAAACAGCCTTTTTCGGGTAGGATACTAACCTGTCACGATTAAGGAGGCGGAATGGAAATCAGAGAAGAGTTGTTAGACGAGCTGGTAGGGCTATCAGAGCCCGGAAGATATTCTTGGGGAGAACGGTCTTTTAAAGCATTTGACGAAGGCGATATCGGAGCGGTGTCTGCGGGGCGAGATGACACATCATTTGGGGTAGTCCCTAAGTAACACACGATTTTTTGTTTATGAAATCCGGAATGAACTATTGAACGTGGATACGTTCAATGAAAGGAATGCTTTACTTTAATCCGTCGAGGTTCATCGCTTTTCTGACCAGCTTCATAGTTTCAGCAGCCACCTGCTTTGCTTTCTGTGAGCCGGTTAAAAGAATATCTTCAAGATAATCGGGTTTCTCAAGAAAGGATTTTCGCTTTTCCCATATAGGCTCAAGGACCGTTAAGAGATTTTTTATCAGGATCTTTTTGCAGTCGATGCAGCCGATGCCTGCGGTGCGGCAACCTTCGGCAACCTGCGCCTGTTCCTCTTTGGATGAAAAAATCTTGTGCAACTGGTAAACAGGGGAAAGCTCAGGGTCGCCTTTGTCAGTTCGCTTTACCCTTGCCGGGTCTGTCATCATCGTCCTGACTTTCTGCTCAACTTCCTTCGGCGTATCAGAGAGGTAAATACAATTGCCGTATGTCTTGCTCATCTTTCTTCCGTCTGTGCCGGGAACTTTCGGGAAGGCGGTTAACAGGGCTTCGGGCTCGATGAGTACGTCGCCGTAAAAATTATTGAACCTCCTGCAGATCTCTCTTGTAATTTCCAGGTGCGGCACCTGGTCCACTCCGACCGGCACATGATTTGCCCTGTAAATTAATATGTCCGCGGACTGGAGGACAGGGTAGCCCAGGAACCCGTAAGTATGCATGTCCTTGTCGCTTACCTGTTCAAGCTTCTCCTTGTAGGTGGGCACGCGCTCAAGCCAGCCCAGAGGGGTTATCATCGAAAGGAGGACATGAAGCTCGGCGTGTTCAAGAACGTGTGACTGCTGGAAGATCGTGACTTTCTCAGGGTCGAGTCCGGCGGAGAGACAATTCACCACAACGTCTTTTATATATTCTTTCAGTTGCGTTGTGTCCGCATATTGAGAAGTAAGCGCGTGCCAGTCCGCGATGAAGTAATAACATTCATACTGGTCCTGAAGCCGCACCCAATTTTGCAATGCGCCGACGAGATTGCCTATGTGCAATTTCCCGCTGGGCTGTATCCCGCTGAGTACACGTTGTTTGGACAAAACGTCTCCTTTCTTAGAACAACCTTACCAGGGCTGAAAAAAAGTTTGCAAGGGGGAAAACAAAGTAACCCGCAATCCCCGTGAAAATCAGTGCAAGCACTATGATGAATCCGTACGGTTCAATCCTGCTGTATGCCGCCGCCTGCCTGTGGGGAAGAAAGCCGACAAAAACCCTTCCTCCGTCAAGAGGAGGTATCGGGATTAAATTAAACGCGGCAAGGAAGATATTTATCCTGATACTGAAGATAACCATGAGCGTCATGGGTTCAATGATTGCAGCGCCAATATTGGCAGGCAACAGGGATATTGGGAGCATCATGAGTTTTAAAAACAGTACGCTCAGTATGGCGAGCAACACGTTGGAAAGCGGTCCCGCCGCCGCTGAGATCGCCATATGTTTTTTAGGATCTCTGAAATTTGCGGGATTAATGGGGACGGGTTTGGCGTATCCGAATACGGGCGCGCCTGTCGCCAGCAGGATGAGGGGCATGATTACCGTACCTATGGGGTCAATATGGGCTACCGGATTAATTGTAAGCCTTCCCATCATCTTTGCGGTAGGGTCGCCGAGTTTATTCGCAATAAATCCGTGAGACAGCTCATGGAATGTAATAGCCATAAGCAGGGGAGGCGCTGCTATTATTAATTCTCTGATTGTATCCGTTGACATATCCAGCATTTGGGCCTCACTATTCTAACCTAAATCTCCTGATTTATATAGTGGGTTGTCCCGCATAAATTTATTCATTGATAATTTCAGTATTTCAAATTATACTGTTCCTTGAAATAAAACAGGTTATTTGTTAGTATTGAGGGAATTTAAAAATGAATGTCACGGAGTCCCTTTTCGACCGGCCCCTTAGTGAACCTAAAGACTTGACAAAGGCAGGGCTTTTAAACAGGTTGATAGCCAGAACAATCGATTTTATCATTGTTGCCGCTCTGTATGAAATAATACCGAAGGTCGGTTTTTTTGCCGGACTCACGTATCTTCTGATTGCCGACGGATTGTTTGAAGGCAGGAGCGTAGGTAAAAAGCTTATCGGTCTCAGAGTAATGGTATATAAAAATGCAGATAAGGTGACGGCCTGCAGCTTCAGGGAGTCGATCCAGCGAAATTTTCCTTTTGCGGTCGGCTTTATCCTTTTCGGGATTCTGAACATGATCCCTTTGATAGGCTGGCTTTTCTCTTTCATTATCGTGGCCGTAGTTGTGCTCTTCGAGGGCCTTGTTCTTATAGGGAGTGAAGAAGGCATGAGACTCGGTGACGAGCTTGCCGAAACTCATGTCGTAGCAGAAAAACAGGGAGGATTGGATGTTCCATAAAATTCTTGGATATTTTTCGAGCGACCTTGCCATAGACCTCGGCACGGCAAATACTCTGGTGTTTGTAAAGGGCAAGGGCATTGTCTGCAACGAGCCTTCCGTGGTTGCAATCCAGAAGGACAGGGTCATTGCTGTCGGCCAGGAGGCCCAGAAGATGCTTGGGAAGACGCCCGCCAATATCATTGCAATGAGGCCGCTGAAAGACGGCGTCATAGCTGATTTCGACAAGACGGGTGAGATGCTGAAATACTTCATCAGAAAGGTGCATAACCGGAAGAGTTTTATCTCTCCGAGGATTGCCATTGGGGTCCCTTCGGGGATAACGCAGGTTGAGCAGAGGGCCGTAAAAGACGCGGCGCAGGCATCCGGCGCCAGGGAGATCTATCTTATAGAAGAGCCGATGGCAGCCGCCATCGGAGTTGGACTTCCTATTGGTGAGCCGTTCGGCAATATGATAGTCGATATCGGTGGAGGCACAACCGACGTTGCGGTCATCTCGCTGCATGGTGTTGTGTACAGCAAGGCTGTCCGGATGGGCGGCGACAAGATGGATGAGGCCATTGTCAACCACATCAAGAACAAAGGAAGGATCCTTATAGGAGAGAGGACTGCGGAGCTGATCAAAAAACAGCTTGGGTCCGCTTTTAAAGAGGATGACGAAAACAGGACCATGGAAGTTAAAGGCAGGGACCTGGTTTCCGGCATTCCCAAGACCATTACTATTTATGAGGATGAGATCAGGGAAGCTCTTACTGAAAATGTAACGGTAATAATTAATGCTATAAAAGTTGCCCTTGAAAATACTCCTCCGGAGCTTGCCTCCGATATCGTCGACAGAGGCATAGTCCTTGCCGGCGGCGGCGCGCTTCTGAGAGGACTTGATGCGCTGTTAAGGCATGAAACCGGTCTGCCGGTCATTGTTGCCGAAGACCCGCTTACCGCTGTGGTTAAAGGTGTCGGAAAGGTGCTGGACGATCTGGATATCCTGAGAAGGGTGACTCTTTAGTGGCATGTGAGATTCCGGTCAGGTTCGGTACGAATCTCTGACCGGAATGACACTGCAAAAATATACGGGACTGACAGAGATACGCTCTGTGGTCAATTCATAAATCAGGGATGCTGAAAAAAAAGTTTCTTCTTTTTGTCCTTTTTGTCCTTCTCATATTTGCACTGCTCACTTACCAGAGTATCAAAGGCGAAAGACGCGTATCCGATTTCACGCTTTATCCTTTAAAAGCCCTCGAACAGGGCGGTTCCTTTCTGATGAATATCTTCCGCCATCTTCCGTTTGTCGGGGAAAACGACGGAGAGAGAAGTCTTCTCGACAGACTGAAGCACTGTGAAAAAGAAAGGACCTTATACAAGGAGGCCGCATACGAGAATGAGAGGCTCAGGGAGCTCCTCCAGTTAAAATCGGAGAGGGCGGATACTGTTGCCGCTGCCGAGGTATTTGCGAGAGACCCGACCAACTGGTTCCAGGTCCTGTGGATCAACAGGGGCTTAAACAGCGGCATCGCCAGGGACATGGTCGCCGTTACTCCGCTGGGACTTGTGGGAAGGGTCCACAGGGTCTTTGGCGAAAAGTCGGACCTTATACTTATTACTGACGTAAATTCTTCCGTTGCCGTAAGACTGGAGACTTCGAGGATCGAGGGCATACTCGAAGGGAGCGGAGACAATAAATGCATTTTGAAATATGTATCAAAGGATTTTGAAGTTGCAGCCGGCGAAAGTGTCATAACTTCCGGCCTTGACGGCGTTTTTCCCGAGGGGCTTTTGGTGGGTCATGTCAGTTCAGTAGATAAAGAAGGGGGGGAGGTGTTTCAGATGATAGATGTGATACCCTCTCAGAACCTCAATGCGGTAGAAGAGGTCGTGATACTGAAGAGATGAAGATATTTGTGCCCTATCTTTTATTTGCCTATCTTGCTCTCGCCGTTCAGTCCGTATTCTTTCACGGCATAAAACCCGACCTTGTACTTTTGCTGGTATGTTTTTACTCCGTCAGATGCGGGCAGGTCAAAAGTGTTGCCTACGGGGCGGTGGCCGGTCTGCTGATTGATACGGCAAGCGGATTTATCCTGGGCCCCAATATCATCAGCAAGTCACTGGCGGCCTTTCTCGCAAGCACAATAAGAGAGAATCTGTTCCAGTGGAACCCGATCATAAGCACTCTTATGGTTGCCGTCCTGTCATTCATTGATGTTATGCTCGTGTACATATGTTTTGAGACATTTTCAAGTGTGTCTTTTGTAAACAGGTCCCTCTGGATTTCGGCCCTGGAAGTTGTATATACGGTCGCCGCTGCGCTGATACTTTACCCGGTGTTTAATCGCAGGGAAAAGGGGTTGATATGAGAAAGCTGGACCGGCCAATTGGGTGAAATGGATAAGAAGATAACAATCGCTTTTTATGTTGTACTTGCCGTATTCGGGATTTTTATCCTGAGACTCTGGCATCTTCAGGTAATAAAGGGCGGCGAATACAAAAAAATAGATGAGCGCAACAGGTTAAGGTTCGTGGACATCCCGGCGCCGAGGGGGATAATCTACGACCGGAATGACAATGCCCTTGTGAGGAACGTCCTGTCTTTTGACGTTTCGGTGGTCAATGAGGACATCCCAAAAGATAATACAACCTTGTCGGAATTGGGGCAGGTAGTTGGAATTGATATGGAGGACCTCAGGCTGAAACTTTCAAAGGCCTCTTCCAACCCTTACGACGCGGTCAAGCTCAGGCAGAATGTCCCCTTTGAAGAGGTAGCGAGGATAGAAGCCCGGAAGATAGACTTTCCGGGCCTGCATGTTGAGGTAACGAGCACCAGGCAATATCTTTACGGACCGGCGGCAAGTCATGTCCTTGGTTATCTCGGGCGTCCCAGTCCCGAACAGTTGAAATCTCCTGAATATACCGGCGTCCCGAAGCAGTCGTTCGTAGGACAGTTCGGGCTTGAGAAGACCTATGACGGTACTCTGAGGGGAATCGCTGGTAAAAAAATTGTGGAGGTTGACGCCCTCGGAAACGTAATTAAATTTGTGAGGATACAGAGACCTTCACGAGGGCAGGACATAAAACTGACCATAGACATCAACGTTCAGATGGAGGCTGAAAAAGGCCTTGAGGACAAGACCGGGGCAGTGGTAGCGCTGAAAGCCGATACAGGCGAGGTACTTGCAATGGCCAGTTCCCCTTCCTTTGATCCGAACCTCTTTGTCACGGGTATAAACCATGACGACTGGAAGGGACTGCGTAATGACCCGAGAAAGCCGCTGATGAACAGGACGATTCAGAACCAGTATCCACCGGGCTCTACCTTTAAAATAATTACAGCGCTTGCAGCGCTTGAAAGCGGGACTGTTTCTGAAGGCGCTTCTTTTTTTTGCAGCGGCTCTACGTTTTTGGGCAGGACCTTCAGGTGCTGGAAGGACGGCGGACACGGCGGCGTCAATTTTCACAGGGCGCTCGTGGAATCGTGTGACGTCTTTTTTTATGAAGTGGGAAAGAGGACCAACATCGACACGATTGCAAAATACGCATCAGCCTTTGGCCTCGGCAAACCCACGGGTATCGAGCTTGAAGGCGAGGCCTCCGGTATAGTGCCTTCCACAGCGTGGAAGCTCAAGGCGAAAAAGACTAAATGGTATCAGGGAGAGACACTGAATACCGCTATTGGTCAGGGATATTTGACGGTGACCCCGGTCCAGATGGCAAAGATGATGGCCGCAGTAGTTACCGGCGGGAAGCTGTATAAGCCCCACCTTCTGAAAGATGAAACCGGGAAGGTCAGGCCGGAGATCTCCGTGCATATCGATCCCGAACATATTGAATTCATCAGAAAGGCGCTGCTTGGCGTCGTTTACGAAGGCGGCGGCACAGGCGGAGCGGCGCGTTCAAACATCGTAAGTATAGGTGGAAAGACAGGCACGGCGCAGGTAATTGGAGGGGCCGTAAAGGGAAAATATCTTCCTGAAGAGCATCAGGACCACGCATGGTTTGTGGCATTTGCTCCTGAATATGACCCTCAAATAGCCGTAGCGGTTTTTGTCGAACACGGCGGCCACGGCGGCAGCACCGCCGCCCCTATAGCAAAGAGAGTGATAGAGACATATTTTAATCCTCCGAAGCCGGAGAGTGATAGTGAAAAAGAGGACAATACCGATAAGCCGGTGGAGCAGGCACAGGAAGAGGACCAGAGCGGGTAGGAGCCCGGAGCTGTAAAACCAGCCGGGTTTGTTACTGGTTCCATTATTGAAAATTGTTGGGTTATTGCTCGTTGTCTTTTCGGGTGATCACGATATCCCGAAGTTTGGCGTTTACTTTTCTTCTTTCAGTTTTATCTGATGGTCTGGTGCCTCCGTTGCCGTTTCCATTGCCATTTCCATTCCTGTAAATATCACAAACCTCGAAATTATCAGTGCAGAGATATATTACCCTCTCTATGTCCTGACTGTTCATTTTAGTGCAATAACAGTCTTCACGAGGCTCATTAAGTAACGGACAACGTTTCTTGCTCATGGTTATATTAAACATAACCCCCCTTTATCATAATAAAGGTTAGCAAGATATATGCCCAAAAAGTCAATGCGTTTTTGATAGTATCTTTTGCTTATGGCATAGGGAGTTACAACGGTAAAGAGGGAAAGGCTTTTTTGAAAGAAAAGTATCGCACATGGGCATGCTGTCACAACTGTGTGCCATGTCCCAGTTCTATTAGTTCTGTGTAATTTTAAATTCTTTGATTTTACGGTAGATGGAACGTCTGCTTATTCCTAATAATTCCGCGGCCCTGGATTTGTTCCATTCGCTCTTCTCGAGTGCCTGAAGGATTACGCTCGGGTCATCAATATCTCCTTCAATGTCTACAGCAACTTTTTTGTTAGAGAAGGTTTTCAATTCCACGGGCAAATGGTCTACGGTGATTGTGGACTGCCTGCAGAGAATAAAGGCGTGTTCAAGGGTGTGCTCCAGTTCTCTCACATTGCCGGGCCAGGGATAGTCCATAAATATCTTCTGGACGTCGGAGGATATTCCCGCAATTTTTTTGCCGAACTTGCCGTTGAATTTCTCAAGGAAGTGCTCAGCCAAAAGAGGGATGTCGTCGCGGCGTTCCCTGAGAGGCGGGAGAACTATTTTCATTACGTTCAGGCGGTAATAGAGGTCCTCGCGGAATTCGCCGCGCTGCACCTTCTTTGAGAGGTCCTGATTTGTGGCCGTTATGACCCTGACGTCCACCTTGATGGTGGTTGAATCCCCAACCATCTCGAATTCCTTTTCCTGGAGGACCCTCAAAAGCTCTATCTGTATCTTCGGTGATATGTCCGCAATCTCATCCAGGAAAATAGACCCTCCATTGGCGGTCTGAAAGCGTCCGATCTTGTCTTTGACGGCACCCGTAAAGGACCCCCTTACATGCCCGAACAGTTCGCTTTCGAGCAGGTTTTCAGACAGGGCGGAACAATTCACCTTTACGATAGGATTGCGGGCGCGGCCTCCCTTATAATGGAGTGCCTCAGCTACCAGCTCCTTTCCGGTGCCGCTTTCGCCTGAGATCAATACTGTTGTCTCCACATCGGTCAGAAGCTCTATAAGGGAATAGACCTCCTGCATCTTTTTGCTCTTGCCGATTATCTTGTGAAACTGCCGGCGTTCTTTCAATTCACGTTCCAGGTCCGTTAATCGCGTTTCATCCTTAACGACCATGATCGCGCCCGCGAATTCGCCGTGCCGGTCCAGGAGGGGAGACGTAGTAATGGTTACGACCTGTTCCATCCGGTCCCTGCAGCTGCATTCGAGGCGGGTTATTTCAACGGATTTTTTGGTTTCGATTGTCTCAATAAGGGAGTCAAGGCATTTCCCCCCGCAATCATTCTGGAGCGTTCTGAATTCACTGCCGATGTGATCACGCGTTAAGCCGCAGATGCTTCGGGCGGACTGGTTTATCTCGATCACCATTAAATCCTTGTCTACGGTAATTATGGAGTCTTTAACGCTGCCGAAAATGGCCTCGAGGTTTAAACGGTATTTTTCTTTTTCATCGATTACCGCCTTGTGCTGCAAGGCCACATCCAGGGCGTGAAACAGCGCGTCTTTCTGTATCGGCTTGGGGATATAGTCGAAAGCCCCGAGGCGAATGGCCTCCGACGCGGTTTCGATGTTAGGGTATCCCGTAATCATAATTACAGGACAGTTAAGCCTCCTCGACTTTATCTCTCTGAGGACATCGATGCCTGTTTTACCCCTGAGAATTATGTCTGCAAATATTACGTCAAAGTCCGTTACGGAAATAGCCTGAATAGCCTCATCAAAGTCTTTGGCGGTGCTTACGTCAAAGTCTTTGGCAGTCAGGAATTTCTTAAAGGTAAATCTTATACCTTCCTCGTCATCGATTATTAAAACTTTCGCCTTCATGCCTCTTCCTTCGCCGTAACAGGCAGGTCAATTATAATCTTGGTATATTCTCCTTCGACGCTGTTGATCAGCAGTTTGCCCCCGTGTTCACTGATAATGCCGTGGCTGATACTTAAGCCCAGACCGGTCCCCATCCTGCTCGGCTTGGTTGAGAAAAAAGGATTTACAACCTTGTCGATTATGTTGGAAGAGATACCCAATCCGCGGTCGTGAAACACGATACGCGCAACCGAAGAGTCGTTGACGTTTACTTTTTCACAGGTTATCTCGAGGATTTTGTTTTCATGTGTCCCGGGATATTTCTGGTTAAGGGAATAACGGGAATTGCTTATGATATTCAGGAAAACCTGCTGGATCTGCTGGGGATGCAGCGGTACCCTAATATGTTTTGAAGGGACGTTTACTTTGAAGTTTATCCCGTCCTTGCGCAGTTGGGCCGACGTCAGGGAAAGAGTGTCCGAAAAAATTTCATGTATGTATACAAAGGTCTTTTCTTCTTTTCTGATCCTTGCAAATGACAAAAGGCTTCTGACTATCGTCGCAATCCTGTCTCCGTCTTTTATGATCCTGCGGGCGATATCATCGTCTCTGTTTTCCTGACCGAACTCATCTATCAGTATCTGCGCGTAATTAATAATGTTGTTGATCGGGTTATTGATTTCATGGGCCACGCCGGCAGCAAGCTCGCCGAGTGAGGCAAGATGTCTTGAGCGCGCAGCTCCCGCCTGCAAATTCGTTTTTTCGGTAATGTCCCTTGCCAGTTCTATTACATTTTTTACTTTTCCGGAGTCATCTTTTATGGGAAAGGCCCTTATGTCCCAGATTGTTCCTTCGTCGGTAGAGATTTCGGAGGTCTCTTCCAGTCCGGACTGAAAGCTCTTGAGGGTCGGACAGTTTTCGCAGGGGGAACAAAGGCTGCAGCACAGACAATAGCAGTATTGCCCGTTGAGTTCAGAAACATCCCTGTTGAATACGGCGGCGGCGGCCTTATTTACCCATTTTATCTTCAGGTCGTCCGAAAGGAGAATTATGTTATCGGGGATACAGTTCAAAAGAGTATGGAATTCCTGTGAAAGGCTTTTGTATTTTATTTCACTGTGCTGCAGGGCGTCCACAGCCGTCTTGCGTTCTGCTACTTCTTCCTTCAGTTGTTCATTGATTTTTTTCAATTCAGAGGTGCGTTCTTCCACCCTCATCTCGAGCTCATTTTTGGCTTTCCTGATTTCCTCTTCCACCAGCTTGCGTCCGGTTATATCTCTCGCGATATGGATTAATCCTATCAACCGGTTGTTTTTATCGAAACGCGGCATCGCCCTGATCTCAACATATTTATTCAGATGAGGTTCGAATATTTCAAAATCAGCAGGCACCTCCGTCTTGTAACAGTTACAGCTTGGACATCCGTCAGGAGGACGCTCCATGCCGTGATAATACTTGAAGCATTTATGCGCCATCATGCCGTCCGGAGACGGCAGTTGGAGAATTTCTTTTGCCGCTTTGTTGGCGTAAACGATGTTGAAGTCCTTGTCGTGGAGAGTAATCATGTCCGTGATCGCGTGAAAGGTGTCCTCCCAGTCATGTTGCGCCTGGGAAAGCAGTTGTTCCAGTTTCTTGCGTCTGGTTATGTTGTAGAGAGTAAATTGAATTGCCGGGCTGTCCCGGCACATGAAATGTGTTGCCATTATCTCCACATCAAGATACGTGCCGTCCAGGCAGGCAAGTTTTGTCTCTAAAGGGGCAAACTCCAGGCCGCCTTTTTCCAGTTTTCTGAATTTCTTCCGGACAAACTCCTGATGATTGGGAGGCAGAAAGCCTATTATTGATTTTCCGATAACCTGCCCGGAATTTTCGGCCCCGAAAAGCCTGACCCCTGAAGCATTCAGGTAGATTATTTTATCATCGCTTTGAGCGCCCGTTGCGATCGGAGAGAGTTCGATCATTTGATGATACTGATCGGAGTTTTGTCGCGACACACCTTTTTTCAAGGATTTTTGAAGCATAATATTATGAAGCCAATTATTAGTTTTATTTATCGGAAAATTATATTATTTTACAAAATCAGGCCCTTTTTTTCATTAAAATCTTTCGCACATGATAAAAACATTCAACCTGACAGGCTGCCGGAGAGAGGTTATAGAATATATCTGCTTAGATCTTCGTCCTTAATGATATCACCCAATTTCTCTTTTACATATTTTGCGCTGACAGCGAGCTCTCTGTCTTTCATGTCCGGGGCATCAAAGGATATGTCCTCAAGGACTTTTTCAAGAATGGTGTGAAGTCTTCTCGCGCCGATGTTCTCGGTTTTCTCGTTTACCGTAGCTGCAACAGAAGCGATTTCATTAATTGAATCTTCTGTAAATTTTATTGTTACCCCTTCTGTCTCGATCAGGGCGATGTATTGTTTTATGAGCGCGTTTTTGGGTTCCTTTAATATCTTGAGGAATTCGTCTTTTCCAAGAGGACCGAGCTCGGCCCTTATGGGAAATCTCCCCTGCAATTCGGGGATCAGGTCGGAAGGTTTTGAGATGCTGAAGGCGCCCGCTGCAATGAAAAGTATATGGTCAGTCCTGACCGGCCCGTGTTTGGTCGAGACTGTTGACCCCTCAACGATCGGCAGCAGATCTCTTTGAACGCCTTCCCGTGAAACATCAGGGCCATGACTTGAACCTCTGGATACTATTTTATCGATCTCGTCTATGAAAATTATTCCGTTCTGTTCGGTCCTCTCAATGGCTTCTTTAACGACCTTATCCATGTCAATAAGTTTGCCGGCTTCTTCCTGCCGGATTATAAGCAGGGCCTCGGAGACCCTGACCTTTTTTCTCTTCGCCTTTTCAGGCAGGAAATTCCCGAGCATCTCTTTCAGATTGCTCTCAAGTTCATCCATGCCGATATTTGAGACAACTCCAAAGGGCATGACTTTCTCCCGCACCTCGAGATCGATGTACCGGTTGTCGAGTTTTCCTTCCTTTAACTGGCCCCGCAATTTCTCGCGAGTTTCATTATCGTCCTGTCTTTCTTCGTCAATTGGCTCCTCCGCTCCGGTCAGGGAACCTTTTCTCTGGGACTTTTGCGGAGGCAACAGGATATTCAGGATCTTTTCTTCGGCAAGCGCCCCGGCTTTTTCCTGCACCTTTTCCATATGCTCTGTCTTGACCATGCTGAGGGCCAGCCCCGTAAGGTCCCTTATCATTGACTCCACGTCCCTGCCGACATAGCCGACCTCTGTAAATTTCGAGGCCTCGACCTTGATAAAGGGGGCCTGGGCCAGCCTTGACAATCTTCTTGCAATCTCCGTTTTGCCAACACCGGTCGGTCCGATCATCAGTATGTTTTTAGGCAAAACCTCATCCCTTAATTCGTCAGATAAACGCTGCCTTCTCCATCGGTTCCTGAGGGCGATAGCAACGGCCTTCTTGGCCTTGTTCTGGCCTATAATATATTTATCGAGTTCTTCAACGATATTTTTGGGTGTCAGGTTATCCATTCAATTCCTCGGTGCTTATGGATTCATTCGTATAAATGCATATTCCGGATGTTATTTTCATCGCCTCCTCAACTATCAAGCGCGGTTCCAACCGGGTATGACCTATGAGGGCTTTTGCCGCGGCCTGCGCATAAGGTCCGCCGGACCCGATGGCCGCTATTCCGTCTTCAGGCTCGATAACATCGCCGTTGCCGGATATAATAAACGAGTGCTCAAGGTCAGCGACGATGAGAAGCGCCTCAAGGCGTCTCAATATCTTGTCGGTCCTCCAGTCCTTTGCGAGTTCAACGGCTGCCCTCGTTATGTTTCCCCTGTAAGTTTCGAGCTTACCTTCGAATTTCTCAAAGAGCGTAAAAGCATCGGCAGTCGCACCTGCAAAACCGGCGAGGATGCTGTCGTTGTACATTTTCCTGATCTTTTTTGCATTGTGCTTCAGCACCGTCTGTCCGAGAGTCACCTGACCGTCGCCGCCGATAGCGACCTTGCCGTCTTTCCTTACACAGAGTACAGTAGTCCCATGAAACATCATCTGCTCCTTGAATTCATTTAATTTTCAGTTTATCAGTTTCTTTAGCAAGCGGATGTGCTTTGTCGTAAACTTCCATCAGATGTTTAATGTCCACATGCGTATATTTTTGTGTCGTTGACAGGGATGAATGCCCAAGGAGTTCCTGGATAGACCTCAGATCTGCGCCTTCATGAAGCAAATGTGTGGCAAAGGTATGCCTTAATACATGAGGGCTGAGGTCGCCTTTGAGGCTGACCATCCTGCTATAATGTATTAATATACGTCTGACACTCCTCTGTGTCAACCTGCCTCCGCGGTTGTTCAGGAACAGGGCCTGCGACTTCCTCTTTGAAGAAATTCTTTCAGGAAGATAATTTTGTATCGCATACATGGCCTTTGAACCGACTGGTATTATACGCTCTTTCCTGCCTTTGCCTTTGACCCTTACAAGAGACTCCTTGATGTCGAGGTCGCCTATATCAAGGGAAGTCAGCTCCGAAACACGCAGTCCGGACGAATAAAGCAGCTCAAGTATCGCCTTGTCACGTGACGGCTTAAAAGTTTCTCCGAGAGGTTTTTCCATGAGGACAAAGGCCTCATCGACAGTGAGAAACCTGGGGAGTTTTTTAGGGATTTTGGGGCTTGATACAAGTCTTGCGGGATTTTTTTTCACATGTCCTTCTCTGTGGAGATATTTGAAGAAGGACCTGACAGTTGCGAGTTTCCTCGCGACCGAGGTCTTCTTCAAACCTTTTTGATGAAGTGAGGCAAGGAAGCTTCTGATATCGAGATTGTCGATTGACTGGGGGCGCTTGTTTTCCAGAAATCCCTGAAACTCATTCAGGTCTTCTGTATAGGCCTTTATAGTGTGAGAAGACGCCCCCACCTCCGCATTTAAAAATACAAGGAATTGTTCTATGCGTTCTTTCATTCTTTGAAGTTATTTTAAAATTAATATTGGTATCTTGCAAGATTCTTTCATGTGTTAGCAGGTAACCCTCAGGGCGTCAAAATAAGGTATTCTACAACTGCGATGAGCATGATAAGTAATACGACCTTAATGGTTTTGCTGTACATGCTGATCATTTCCGCCTTGAAATATTCCCTTGTCAGCACGAGGCAGAGATGCATGGGGGAGAGAAGCACGCCGGCATATCCCGAAGCAAAGGCGAATGATATGGCTCCGATATGGTGCCCGTTCTCAAGCCCTAAAATTATGGGGAAGGTGCTTCCGACAAATGCAAACGTCAGTCCGGTCAAAAGGCCGGAAATAAAGGGCAGGAAAAACAGCACAGGCAAAACAGGGATCCCCTGACTTGAAAAAAAGGCGCTTATATTAGCCACTGCCCCTGAAGAGCTCAGCACTGCCTTGAAGGTCATCACGCCAAGTATGATTGTTATAATGTCCCATGATAAACCCTCCCTGAAGCTATGAAAGATCTGCCTGAGCGAATACCGCAGAACAGCAAACAGCCCAATAACTACCGCCCCCAGACTGAGCGACAGATCAAGATGAAATGCCATGACCATCACCAGGACAAAAGTAAGGGGCAGGAAACTTATAAGCCCTTTTCGCGATATTTTTCTGAAATCTTCTTTTTGCACTCCGGTCCCGCGCAGGCCCCAGATTGTCCCGCCTGCGAGGAGACACAGGGCGTACGGCAGATTATAGAGTATCAAATCTCTGAGCGCAAACGCAGATATGGCCGAAGCGAGCACTACCCCCGGATAAAGAGGGAGCACAAACTCCCATGGATGCCTGAAAATATAATTTACAAATGCCTTCTTGTCAGAAGGGACATTCAGGCCTTTGGAAGCCTCTTCCACCATCGGGGCTGAAAAGAGCGCCCCTCCCATTGACGGCAAAAGCCCTATCAGGGCAGGCATGGAAGCCATTAATATTCTTCTGTCCCTCACTATTCCCTTAAACGAGTCCATCATTTCCTGCATGGTCCCGTTTTTCCGCATGACGTTCTCAAACACCCTTATGAGTGTGAGCGCGAGGACAAGGTTGATGGTCGTTCTGTCGGTCAATGCCGAAAAAAAGGCCTTGAAGAAATCAGACGGGGAAAATAAATACATTGAGGCAAGAGCTACGGATGAAAGCGCCATTACTGCCCCGAGGTTCCAGCGTCTTTTCAGAAGAACAACGATGAAGACGAAGACCGCCGCGATCTTCAGTATATCGCCCATGTACTAACGTTTTGACAGAGGAACGTAACCCCTCATACCTTTTAATGATGAAAAATACGACGGCCTGATGATCCTGCCCTGAATTATTTCTTCTATCCTGTGCGCCGACCAGCCGGAGACCCTCGCCAACGCAAATATCGGAGTGAAAAGCTCTTTCGGTATCCCCATGCACTGGTAGACAAAGCCTGAGTAGAAATCAACATTCGTACAGACGACCTTGCCTTTCTTGTCATTAACAAGCCCGGGGGCTATTTTTGCGATTCTCTTATAGAGTGAAAACTCTTTTTCTCTTCCGTACATTTTCGCGAGATCGTCACCTTTGACCTCAAGGAATACGGCCCTCGGGTCCGATAACGTGTAGACCGCGTGACCCAGCCCGTAAATTTTACCGGACGTATCGCCCGCCTTTTTGTCGAGAATCCTCTCAAGGTAAGTTTTCACCTCTTCATCGCTTTCCCAGTCTTCAAGATTTCGCTTGATGTCGCTTATCATCCTGACTACGGCTTCGTTGGCGCCTCCGTGGAGATGGCCTGAAAGGGACGCGATTCCCGCGCATATTGCCATATACGTGTTGGCGCCCGAGGAAGAGAC
The DNA here is from genome assembly GCA_003599275.1 of Nitrospiraceae bacterium. Lineage (GTDB taxonomy): Bacteria > Nitrospirota > Thermodesulfovibrionia > UBA6902 > UBA6902 > SURF-23. Next base: position 17,891 of record QZJG01000019.1, read on the forward strand.
GCATCGCGTGGTGAAAGTCGAATTATTGCCCCCGCCGTGCTCGGCGTGGAAAATCAGCATGGTGTCAAACAGCTCCGCCGTGAATCTGTCGGGGACTTTGCCGGACAGCATGTACAGAAAGTTTTCCGCGGTGCTGAGGTCCGGGTCCGGCTCTATCAGCTTCTTGCGGTCGTTTTTCTTCATCAGTTTTTTCTGGTAGTTGTAAGCGATAATCGTCGGGAACTTTGCTATCAGGTCAATGCACTGTCTTGTTACATCCCTTATGCCCGTTGAATTCGGGTCTTTGTCGAAAAGATGCATGGCGGACACGATGGTGTGTAGCGAACACATCTGATCGTCGTGCTCCGGCCTGTTGAGTATTATTTCCTTTGCTTCGTCCGGAAGCGCGCGTCTTTTCCCAAGCTCTCTTGAAAAGCTTTTCAGGTCTCCTTTTGAAGGGAGCTCGCCCGTTAAGAGGAGATAAACGGTTTCTTCAAAGCCGAACCTGTCCTCGCCCTCTTTTCCCTTTATCAGGTCTTCTACATCATAACCGCAGTAATAAAGTTTTCCGGGTATCGGATGGAGCTTTTCCGAACCGTCGCCGCCTATGATTTTCTCATAACCTATGACCTGCCCCTTGCTTGTGATGCCCACGAACACCCCTGAACCGTCTTCGTTCCTCAGGCCGAGCTTGATGTTTTTTTCCCTGACGATTTTGGGATCTATCCTGTCATGCAACAGGGCGAGCCCTTCGACTTTTTTGAGAACACTCTCCATATCGAAATACCTCCGGAATTGTTTGAAGCACTTATTTTATATTTTTGTGCAAAACTAATCAAAGGCGGGGAGGGGGCCTGGTACAGTTTTCAAAACGGGGACAGGGGGCAGACCCAACCGCCCCCCTTACAAGTTTATATGACCTGATTGTGCGCCCTGTTATTGTCTACCTTTGACCATGAGAAACGCCGTGCAGCGGGACTCCTCCATGAGGTCTTTTTGACTTCCGACTTTCCGGCCGTACGCGTTTCCGTTCTGCCTGCGTAAGTCCCCTTCGGTTTTGCAGAAGCGGACGCATGCGGACTGCGGCGCTGCTGTTCACGCGGCGGGCGGGCAAATTCAGTGTCGCGCGCGGGTGTCGGGGTCTTATAATTAAAGCCTTCAAGCGTGCGGCGTTCTACTTTTTCGCGGAGTACGCGTTCGATGGCCCGCACCATTTCATTGTCTTCACGGGTAGTGAACGTAAAGGCGTCGCCGGTCTTCGCAGCGCGTCCTGTACGGCCTATCCGGTGAGTGTAGGCGTCGGCGGTGTCCGGCATGTCGTAATTGATGACATGGGATATGCTTGAGACGTCGATGCCGCGAGCGGCTATGTCTGTTGCAACAAGGACCTGATATTTGCCTTTACGAAAGCCGTCTAATGCTTCCTGACGTTTGTTTTGCGACAGGTTCCCCTGAAGCGATACAGCCTTGTAACCGGACTTTTCCAGTTGCTGCCCCACGCGCTTGGCGCGGTGCTTGGTGCGTGTAAAGACCAGTACGGAGTCCGTATCGGTATGCTTCAGCAGTTCAAGCAGCAGGGCGGTTTTCAGGTGCTGCTCAACCGGATACAGCGCGTGCGTGACCGTATTTGCAGGCGCAGTGTGATCGACCTGCACCGTGACCGGGGCATGGAGGACTTCCTGCGTCAGCCTGCGGATATCATCCGGCATGGTTGCCGAAAACATAAGCGTCTGTCTTTTGGCCGGCACGTGACTGATGATCTTCTTTATATCAGGGAGAAAGCCCATGTCGAACATACGGTCTGCCTCGTCGAGCACGAGCACCTCCACATTCGACAGGTTGATAGTGCGCTGGTTGATGTGGTCGAGCAAACGGCCCGGACAGGCCACGACTATCTCGGCGCCGTTGCGCAATTTCTGTATCTGTGGGCCCATGCCCACGCCGCCGTATATGGTCGCGCTGCGGACACGGGTCTGTTTTCCCAGGTTGCCGATCGCCTCATGTATCTGTTCAGATAATTCACGTGTGGGGGCGATGATAAGGGCGCGGAGCTTGCCTCGCTGCCCCCCCTGCATCAGGCGGTTCAGTATCGGCAGCACAAAGGCCGCTGTCTTTCCTGTTCCTGTCTGTGCAAGTCCCATTACGTCCTGTCCGTTAAGGACCGGCGGGATCGCCTGGACCTGGATCGGTGTAGGCGTTACATAACCTGCGGCTTTTACCCCGGCCGCTACATTCGGGTGTAAATCAAATTTGTTAAATTCCATAATCTCCTTTTTTCTTTCTGCGTTCGGGGGAAAAAAGCCAGGGTGTATTCGGGGGGATTACAATGACGTAGTTTTCAACCGTGTACTGCAGTTATTTGTTGACTAAGCCTACCAGTTTGAGGAAGTTGTGTCAAGGCCCGCTTTAGAATATTGTTTTTGAAAATCACGAGGGGACTTTATTGGGAGGTTTTCCATATCAGTTCGAAATTACAAATAATAACCAGCGGGCTGCCGGAATTGTCCCTCACTATCTCCCCCTTATCGCCGGTAGCCAGTAAAAGGTCATTGAATTTTAATAATGAACCGTCATAGCCCACATCCTTGAGATTCTCTTTAACCTTTTTCAGCAGCATCCGGCATGGATTTTCATCAATAAGCCCTCTTGTGACAGCCTTTGCAAGATCTACCGGCACATACAGCGGGCCCGTCTGCCGGGCCACCCATTGATCAGGGCCATTATAATAACCCCGGATGGTGATATAGTTATGGTTCTCCTGAAGAATAGGATTGCCTTCCGGATCCAGAATATTTTTGTGGGATTCATATCTTCTGGTGTCCGCCGATACCTCAATCTTGGCGGTGCCGGTCATGTAAATGGCCCGTACATATACACAGGGTATGCCTAACTGATTTAATTCATGAGCAATGGCGAATTCCTCAAAGGGGCTGTTGATGCCGAATTCGCGTATCCGGGGATTGTATCTTTCTCCTTCTTCATCCGGCATCTCGCCGACCCTTGAAGTTTCCCAGACAAGATGAATATTGTCCTTTGTAATCGTATAGAACACTTCTTTGGTCCCGGACAATTTAATGGAAGGTGTTTTTCTCCATCGTTCAGGGAGAAAATAGTCGAACAGGCGCGCATTCTTTCCGACAACCCACAGATGTCCGCCGGTGCTTTCGGCATGACCGTGAATATACGGCACACCGAATATTTCCATATTCGTCAGATGGTCCGGCATGGGCGTAGGGATGAAACGGTCCCTCTGATCATCAAGATAAGAATGCCTTCTGGAATTTTTTACTTCATCTTCATGCTGTGGGGTGCGCAGGAGGAGCTCATAATCAACCAGTGAATATTTTCCCATGCCGATAATATTATACAGATAATATATTTGTCCTTTTACGGAATCCGGCGTTTTATCCAGTCCGACTTCTTCGATCAGCCCGGTATCGGTCCCGCTGATTATGATATGCTCGGGTTTCATATCGGCCACAAGATAGCCTTTCTTGCCGAGGTCCGACATAACGCTTCTGTTTATCGTCCTGAGATGATACATGCGTTCACTGTCATCGACGTCTATATGTTCAAAGACCTCCGGGAGACTGCGGCCTTCTATCCACTCATAAATCATTTTGTACTGTTTTAGTATGTCGAGGTCTATGCCGGGATGCCTGGCGCGTATGCGGTTGATCTTTGACTTGGACCTTCCGCTCTGCCACATCTGCATCTTTTCCGGCGGGACATAGATGACCATAGGACGCTGTGTATTTATTTTAAGTTCTTTGGGACCGTAATTGCCGTCACGTATTTCCATGACCAGGGAAAACTCTTCCCACGGACTGTTAAATTCTGCATCGCAGAATTCCTGCAGCGTATGAGTGTCCAACGGGACGTCTTCTCCTACACGGCAATTTTTGTAAACAAGATTGAGGCTTTTGCCGTTCACCTCTTTTGTCGGCAGTTTGTAGACTGAGCCTGTGCCTTTCAGTCTTATTTTGTGCGTGTTGAACCAGTCAGGCTCATACCAGTTCCCTATATCGAAATGCTCCTGGTAAGGCTCGGCAAATCTCGTTAAATAGAGGTCCCCGCCGTCTCCGGTTTTTATATGGGCATACACAACTCCCAGCACATTGACTAATGTCTTTTTATGCATATTAACGTTTGCCCGATGTGTTTTATATTTTATTGACGTACACGCCGGATATTGAATCCGTCACGTTACGTATTATAGTTTTACGGCGTTACTTCCGGCAATACGGTCTCAGCCGGACGGCTTTTATTTTTAATTCTTGACTGACAATCACGATTTTTATCTTGCGTTCGCTCAGCGCTTCTGATAATATTTTGTATCATTGAGATGCTTGCTGAGGAATAACTCTCTCTTAAGTTCGTGTCGGATACCTTTACATTGTAAATTATTTTTATAACACACTTAAGTATCTCAGTTTATTGAAATCTTTAAATTCAACAAGTTCCAGAGTGGTATTTAATTTGCATCCCTATCATTATAGGGAAAAATATCCTTGCGTTTTAGCTTTTGAAATCTGGCAACATTACAAGATTTAAAACTTGCTTCACCTGAAGTTTTTCTGCCGGGGTTTTAAAATGTCGTCGGATTTGGAATGGCTTGGATGCCGGGAGTAACTCTTTCACGAAAGGAGGTGACATAGTAGTTTTATCGGGCAAGGCAAGAGTCTTGTAGCAGATCTTACAATTATCAGAACGTTATAACAAAGGAGAGAAAAAACATGAAGAAAATTTTGTTTGTTTTATTGACAGCAACATTATTGTTTGGAACAGGTATGGCAGTTCAGGCTGACAACTCAGCAAGCGGCGTTGCATCAGAAGGGGCCGGCGGATTAGGCTCATTCTTCGCGCCGGGCTATAATGCAGTGGGTGAGAAAGCTGTATACGCAGGGTCAGGCAGTACAGTCAATGCCGCAGACTGCTGCATAGCCGGCGACACATTAAAACTGATTTTTAAAAACAGCACAGCCAAGCAGAAAGTCCAGTGGACAAGCACGGGCACCCAAAAAGGCGATTGCACCGCAACTTCTTCCATGCCTGACCAGAGGTCACTCTCTTTGACCGGCGCTACCAAGACCGTACTGAAAGCCATAGCGCTTCCCGGCGGAGTTCCTGCTACTGCTTATGTTACCATGACCGGAAGCTGGACCCAGAAGAAAGGTACCGACAGCTGCGGTTTTTAGTCTGAGAGACACAATAGTTTCATTTTTTTAGTTCTTGAGGGGTTATGGGTAATCCATAACCCCTCAAATTACGTCTTGATAAGGAGATTGATGAAGGTCATCAAAGCTGAGCTCATTGCCTTTTTTCTGATCATCTGTATTTGGGGATTCAACCCTGCAGAAACGTTTTCTGCAAAGATATCCGGTCCCGATATTGTCGTCGGAAATAAATCGTACGACTTTGGTATTATCGCTCCCGGCAAGAGGATTAAAAAGGTAATACCTGTTAAGAATGCCGGTTCCGGACCTTTGAATGTGCGGCTTGTGCGTTCTTCATTTGAACGCCGCATCGCCGCCCGGCTGTCAGACTCAGTCATTCAGCCGGGACATGCTGCCGAATTGATTGTTGATCTCGGTTCATCTTCATGGGAGTCAGGGCTTTTTTCTGAACACATCCTCCTTTATTCCAATGACCCAGATGGACCTCTGATAAAAATAAATATCAAAGGAAATATACAATCCCCCATAGTATGGTTACCGAAGATCCTCCAGACCTCCGTGCACCGCAGCAATATGAAACCTTTTGATGGCATCCTGATCAAAAAAGGGGAGGGTCCTGGCCCCGGGAAAATACATGTCACTTCATTTGTGCCTTACCTTTCTGCTGAAGTTCAGGCAGAAGCAAATGGGGATTCTATTATTAAAACCTCGCTGGACCCCGACGTCCCGCTCGGTGAGTTTCTCGGTTATATAAATATAGAGACCGAACATCCGCAGCTTGCGTCTTTTCAGGTGCCGGTCCGCATTAAAGTAATGGGTGATCTGGTCACGCAGCCTGATCGTCTCGATTTCGGGATAGTGGAGGAAGGCAAGCCCGCGCAAGCCCGGATCCTGTTGAGAAACCAGGGTAGCCGTGACACAGGGATTGTCAAAATTGAGCCTCACCTGCCTGCTAAGGCGGAGATAAGTGTGGACAAGATTGAAAAAGATTACCGGATAACAGTACTCATTCCTGCTCCGCCGCCGCTTCAGAATCTCAAAGGGCATATTAATATTTTTACTGATCATCCCGATGAGCCGGTAGTACAAGTTCCTGCTTCAGGATGGACCCTGTCTTCCAGGCCTTTCGACGTCGCACGCAGCGATGAAGATAATTCACGGCTGCTCGGACTGGTCAAGGCGGCCCTCTTTGACGACAGGATATCACCGGAAGACTTCATTGAAAAAATTTTAGGAGGCGGCAAGGATGATCGTGCCGTATCTCTTTTACTTGAAGCATATTCTAAGGAAAACTGGCTTATACGTTCACGATCGGTTGAAATCCTTGGCGCCCTCGGCAACATGAAAGCCGTTGACTTCGTAAGAAACGCGGTCACGCAGGACACTGACGAGCAGGTACGGCTTGCCGCTATTACAGCACTTGCGAGCCTTGTGGGGACGGAGGCCCTGCCCGAGCTCCTTCTTGCGCTGCAGGATGATGATGAGTGGGTCAGAGAAGATGCAGCGACATTACTTGGCAAGCTGAAAGACAAACGGGCCATAAATGCCCTGTCGGCTGCCTTGTCGGATGAAGAAGAGGATGTTCGGGCCGCTGTTGAAGCAGCATTGAAAATTCTGAAGCAGGAATCAAACAAACCGGACAAATAGAAAACAAGTATATTCTTGAAAAAAATAACAGGCCGGACAGCTAACGCAGTGGCCGGCTCTGAAATCCAACAGGAGGTCAAAACGCAATGTGCAACAAACCGGAAAAAATTCTTTTGTCGTGCACGCTGATATTATTGATATCGGCTGTTTTAGTTGCAGCAGTCGCCGGGATTGCAGCCGCAGTCCCTCCGGACCCTACAGCTCCAGGTCCATATACAGTGGCAAGTATGCAGATCGATTACGGCTGTGACTGGGACCTTGACGGAACAACAATAATCTGGACCGATCCCACGTTTTATGGAACGACACAATACACGATACCTTTAAGTGATGATGATCTTTCACCACCGGATGACGGACGCTGCGCTGACCAGAGCAAGGTGGACATGAAGAGCTGGGTTTATTATCCATCGGATGGAGGCGGCGGGGTGGCCCCCGGAGGCCCTTTCCCGCTGGTTGCCATTCTTCACGGCCAGCAGGTTTGGTCTATTGAAGGCTATAAGGGATACCAGTATCTCGGCGACCTGCTTGCCAGCCACGGTTTTATTGTAGCAAGCATTGACGGAAGGTCTTTTATGAATGCATCCATTGCCTCACGCGGCGAACATGTCCGCGAGTGGCTGCGGCGGTTTGTCAGTATGAACAGTTCAGACTCCGGAAGCATCTTTGAAGGCAAGGTGGATTTGTCAAAAGTATCATTGATGGGACACAGCAGAGGAGGAGAGGCCGTGGTGGCAGCCTGGGAATGGCAGAGGGTCCAGCCGGACAGCGGTTATTCCATTGCGGCCGTCATATCAATCGCGCCGGTGCAGTTTTTCGGGATATATCCCACTTACGGCGGGGCCATGTTTTTACAGCATATGAGGGATGTTGCCTACATGATAATTCATGGGAGCAAGGACGGCGACGTCTCCGATTTTCAGGGCTACCGGCTCTATGACCGGTCAGCCGATTTTCGCCAGCCGGGTGAGACCCCGAAGGAGTTGATGTTTGTTAAGGACGCCAACCACAATTTCTTTAACTCAATATGGGAAACACAGGAGGGCGATGATTACTGCTGTGGAGGGACACTCACGGGGACGAAGGCGAGAAACGTGGCCAAGGCATATATGAACTCCTTTTTACAGGCGTATGTTCTTGGCAATACCGAATACCTTGATTACCTGTCGAATCTGCAGCCTAACCCGGTCAGCACAACTACTGTGGCCCTTGATTATCAGACACCATCGAGTGAGCATCTGGTAATTGACCATAATGAGGAATGGCCCGGTGATTCTCATAATAAAAAGCTGAACACCCTGGGTGGCGCAATCAAAGTGAAAACGCTGCCGAATTATGCGGAGAGGTTTATATACAAATCCGCTACATCTCCTTTCAGCAGTTACAAGGGAGAAACATGGGCGGCCTCACTCGACTGGGATGCGGCAGCCGATTTATATAAAACCATCATCCCGGCCGGAACGACCTTTGACCCGAATATGTTCGACCATTTTTCATTTCGTGTAGGACAGGTATACCGGTCATCGGGCAGCCCTAATCCTCCTGACGCCAACCAGGACTTCAGAATAGCGATAAGCGATTATCTCGGCAATAAGTCGCCGTGGCTGAACGTAAGCAGCTATGGTCCGATTTATCCCCCGTGGCTGACATCGGAGGGCGGAACAAAGACGGTGATGAGCGTTATAAGGCTTCCCCTGGCAGATTTTACCGGCGTGGACCTGAATCAGATTAAAATGATACGGTTCAAGTTCAATGCCGTTCCTGCAGGTGAAATCGTGTTTGATGACCTGAGGTTTACAAAATAAGGAATATAAAAGGGGTGTGATTATGAAGATTTTATTAACAGGAAGAATTGCTCTTGTGATTTTTTTGCTGATTGCCGGTATGTCTGCTGTCTCATCAAACGCATGGACGGAGACGGCTTCTCCGTCAGTCGGCGCTAAAATTGTCCCTGCCGAGACAGGATTTTATTACACCATCGAAGAAGTATATTATGAAACCCCGTTTATCGTACGCGGCGAAGACGCCTCTGTTACGGGGAAAAGCCTGGTAGCTGTCAAGGTCACGGTCCATGGGAAAGGATTTAAACAGAAGGACACAGGGCCTCAAATATGGCTTAACGGTTTTTTTACGATGAGGGCCAGGGTGTCTGATGACGGCGCATCAGTAGAGGCCTACTTTACGGAACCTTTAAATGTACTGGAACAGGCTGCTGCGTCAACCGGCGCATGGGAATTGATATACAAATCCCACGAAGGGGTGAAAGCGGTCCAGAGGATATCACCTACCGGCAATCCCGCTGATGTGAATCAGATCCCGAAGTTGGGGCGTCTTTCATCCGAAGAAATGACCCGCGTTGAGATACTGAAACAGAAATTCGGTTTAAAGTAGTATCAGATTTCAGAAAAAAGGCAGGGTGTTTGAGCATCCTGCCTTTTTGTCCGTTCTGTCCGGATGCAGGCTGTTCAATCAGGCAACGACACGAGACATTAAACTTGCTCTCGTCCCCTCTCACCTGTTAAGATTCAGTTACGTTTCAAAAAAATCGCGGCTTTCAGGTGAACAATCAAACAGACACTCAACAATAACCGGCAGGCGCAAATCTGGTTCAGGATAGCGGCCTTTTCAGTCTTTCTCATATCCATCTATGTCCTTTATAAGACCGGCGCGTTTCAATTTTTCATGGACAGGGAAAGGGTCAGGGCCTTCCTCGAATCGCTTGGACCTCTCTCTTTTGCCGGTTTCATCCTGCTGCAAATCCTGCAGGTCGTCGCGGCGCCCATTCCCGGCGAAGTAACGGGCTTTTTGGGCGGGTTCCTTTATGGAACGCTGCTGGGCCTTATACTTTCGACCGTGGGGCTGACGATCGGCTCCCTCATTAACTTCTGGCTGACAAAGACCTTCGGCCGTCCCTTTGTCGATCGTTTTGTCAGCAAGGGGACGATCGAGCGTTACGATTACCTGCTTCATCACAAGGGTGCATTTCTCGTCTTTCTCCTCTTCCTTATTCCGGGAACTCCGAAAGACCTTCTCTGTTACATACTCGGACTGGGGCATCTTTCCATTAAAGAGTTTTTGCTCATCAGCACAGTAGGACGCTTCGCAGGCACTCTCCTGCTGACTCTCGGCGGGAGCTTCATACGCCACCAGCAGTATTATCGTTTTTCCATGCTGCTTGGCATGACCGTTGTCGTCATTTTTCTTTGCATGGCCTATAAGGACAAATTAGAGAGGCTTTTCCGGTTGTGGCATACAGGTCCGGGGGAAAAACATCCGTCTAAAGAATTTAAAACAGAAGAAGACCTGTAATCGGGGCAGGTTTTTCGCACCAGGCCCCTGCGTGTTCTATAATTATCCTAACCGTTCTCTGAATTCCTGAAGCTGTTTCTTCAGTCTCTCCGGCAGGCGATTGCCGAATATCGAGAAGTGATTTTCTATGTCCGGTATCTCCGACTTCCATTCATTAACATCTATGCTCATAAGCTCTTTCATTTCTGCGGGGGCAATATCAAGACCGTTGAGATCGATATCTCCTTCATTCGGTATCAGCCCGATGGGGGTCTGGGTCGCCTGTACCTTACCATCTACACGCTCGCACATCCACTTGAGCACGCGGCTGTTTTCGCTGAAACCCGGCCACAAGAACCTTCCATCCGGGCTTTTTCTGAACCAGTTCACATAGAAAATTTTCGGGGCCTTGTCTCCGAGCCTGTCCCCCATATCAAGCCAGTGCTGAAAATAGTCGCCCATGTTATAGCCGCAGAACGGTTTCATCGCAAACGGATCGCGCCTTAAATTGCCGACTATGGCGGTAAAAAATATATTTGCGGCTGTAGTCTCAGAGGCTGCGGTAGCGCCAAGAAAAACTCCGTGGTCCCAGTTGTATGCCTCATGTACGAGAGGCACAACGCTTGTGCGCCTCCCGCCGAATATGAAAATATCGATCGGGACGCCCTCAGGCTTTTCCCAGTCTTTGCAAATTACCGGGCACTGTGAAGCCGGGGCGGTAAAACGCGCATTGGGATGGGCAGCGTCTTCTGTGCTTTCTGGTGTCCAGTCACGGCCCTTCCAGTCGATGGCGTGCGCCGGCTCATCGCCGTCCATGCCTTCCCACCAGACGTCTCCGTCATCGGTGAGGGCGCAGTTTGTAAAAATGACATTTTCTTTCAACGTATCCATTGCCATGGGGTTGGTGCCGTAAGAGGTGCCGGGGGCCACACCGAAAAATCCGTTTTCAGGGTTTATGGCATAAAGACGCCCGTCCGGGCCTATCTTCATCCAGGCAATGTCGTCTCCGATGCATTCGCATTTCCAGCCGGGAATCGACGGCTGCATCATGGCCAGATTGGTCTTGCCGCACGCAGAGGGAAAGGCGGCGGCCATGTGGTACTGTTTCCCTTCCGGATTTGTCAGCCGGAGGATCAGCATGTGCTCTGCCATCCAGCCTTCACGTTTTGCCATCGGAGATGCTATGCGGAGGGCCAGACATTTCTTTCCTAACAGCGCGTTGCCGCCGTAGCCCGATCCATAAGACCAGATAAGGTTTTCTTCAGGGAAGTGACTGATGTATTTTTGCTCGATCGGGGCGCAGGGCCACGTCGTGTCTTTCTGCCCGGGGGCGAGAGGAGCGCCTACCGAATGAAGACATGGTATGAATTCGCCGTCGGGACCGAGCAGCTCCAGTACCTGCGAGCTGACGCGCGTCATGATGTGCATGTTGGCAACTACATAGGGACTGTCCGATATCTCAATCCCTATCTTCGAGATAGGTGACCCGATGGGGCCCATTGAAAAAGGGATTACATACATGGTCCGCCCTCTCATGCAGCCTTTGTACAGGTCCAGCATGGTTTTTTTCAATTCCCCGGGATCGATCCAGTTATTTGTAGGGCCGGCTTCTTCTTTCGAGGAAGTGCTGATATAAGTACGGTCTTCAACACGGGCCACGTCGCTCGGGTCCGAGCGGAAAAGAAAACTGTTCGGACGTTTCCTGAGCGGAATAGCGATGCCCTTTTTAAGCAGCGTTTCAATCATCAGGCGGTATTCTTCTCCTGAGCCGTTGCATACATATATATTGTCCGGACGGCAGAGTTCCGCCACTTCCTTGATCCACCTGTTGAGTTTTTCATTTTTTATGGTCACATTCATAGTTTTCTCCCTGGAGTCTTTTTGTCGGTTTTCCGTGAAAACAAGTTTCAAAGGAAAAAGAAGAGGAGTTCTAACGACGCTCCAACTGCCACGATCAGTGTAAATTATATAAGTTGTCTCATAAAAAAATCTATATGACATGAGTGCCTGACAGAAGAGACACAATTAAGTTTAACAGATGAAGCGATTACCGCCACTTGACGTCAGGCATTTTCAGTGCCTTGTTCCTGTAGCTGAAATTCGTCCCTATGCGGACGGCTATATTCCGTGGACTTCTGAGGCTCCTCTTCAGCATGTTTTTTAATTTATATGTTTCCCTGAATATCCCGAAGTAGCCGCGCTGCAGTTCAGCGGCGGTCATGTTTTTTGGTCTGAATATGACTTCTCCCGTGTGGTATTTGGCCCAGTCCCGGTCTGTTATCCTTCCTTCTTTCTCCATGTCCGCATAGAGTTTTGTGCCGGGGAAAGGAGTGAGTATGTGAAACTGCGCGGCGTCGACATTATTTTCCATAATAAAATTGAAGGTCCTTTCGAACACGGTGGGGTCGTCTTCGTCGAGTCCGAAGATAAAACTGCCGATTATGTTGATGCCGGACTTATGTATTCTTCTGATGGCCTCTTTATAACCGTCAGGAGAGTTCCATGATTTACTCATCTTCTTGAGATTGTTTTCTGAGAGGGTCTCAAAACCGATGAATGCGTACTTGCCCCCGCTTTTTGCATACAGGGAAAGCAGTTCCTCATCTTTGGCAAAATTAATCGTGGTCTGTCCCCCCCATATCCGCTTCAGCGGCATGAGTAATTTAAAAAGTTCCTTTGCGTATTTCGGATGACCGGTGATATTGTCATCTACGAAGAAGAAGCTTTTGCCTTCGAACCTCCTTATCTCATTAATTACTTCATCTACGGGTCTTGTCCTGAATTTATTGCCGAAAAAGGCCGTTACCGCGCAATACTCGCAGTTGAACGGACAGCCCCGCGTGGCCTGCAATGTGTTGAAGGATGTGTATATCTTTCTGTCGAGAAGCTCCCTGCGTGAAACAGCCATGCCCTTCATATCAATGAGGCTGTCCGCGCGGTAAACGGGTTTTAATTCTCCATTCTCAAAATCATGCAGCAGTTTTCCCCAGACAGCTTCCGCCTCTCCCACAACAACGCTGTCGGCATGGCCGAGCGCTTCCTCGGGCAGTGCCGAGACGTGAATTCCTCCCATGACCACTTTTACTCCTCTCGCCCTGTAACCGTCGGCTATCTCATAGGCGCTCGGTATCTCGGCGGTAAAGGCCGTAATGCCGACCAGATCAACCTTCCTCTCAAAATCAACAGAGGTGGTCCGGGCATCGAGGATTTCAACATCCCATTGCGACGGCGTAAGTGCCGCGATCACCGGCAGGCTCAAACGCACAAAACCTGCCTTGCCTGTTTTGGAAACCTTGCCCCAGTAACCGCGGTCACTGCGAGGCAATATTAACAGTAGTTTTTTCAATTCAGTCTCCTTGAAGAAAAATCAATTTCATCCGCAGATTTCGCAGATACTAATTCAGTTCATTAGTATGAAGACACGTTTGACAGACACTAAACGAATCTGTGTAAATCCGTGCAATCTGCGGATTGATTCAGTTTAATTTTTCTCCGTTCCTCCGTGTCTCTGTGGTCAACTTGCATTTCTTGCGCGGCTGTATTGTAACATTGAAATAAGCTTCATTAAAATGTCAAAATGATTTCTCCAATTATTTTGTTGGACATGGGTCCGTTTGTTTGAGATAATTCAATACTGTTCAGGAGATAAAATCAGATATGCTTGAGAAACGCTACGAGCCGAAGGACATAGAAAAAAAGTGGTATGACTTCTGGATTGAAAAAAATTATTTCCGGGCGGAGGCAAAAAGCGACAGGCCTCCTTACTGCATAGTAATCCCCCCGCCGAATGTTACAGGCTCTCTTCACATCGGTCACGCGCTCGACATTACTCTTCAGGACATAATGATAAGGTGGAAGAGGATGTCGGGATTCAACACCTTGTGGCTGCCCGGCACGGACCACGCGGGGATAGCGACACAGAACGTTGTCGAGAAAGAGCTCAGGAAACAGGGCACCGACAGGCATACCCTCGGCAGGGAAAAGTTCATTGAAAAGGTCTGGGAGTGGAAGAAGCTCTACGGAGGCACAATAATAAATCAACTGAAGAGCATGGGCGCTTCCTGCGACTGGAGCAGGGAAAGGTTTACCCTCGATGAAGGATTGTCTCGCGCAGTGAGAGAGGTCTTTGTCAGGCTCTATGAAGAGGGTCTGATTTACAGGGGTGAGTATCTCATTAACTGGTGTCCTCGCTGCCACACGGCCCTGTCCGACCTCGAAGTCGAGCATGAAGACGTACAGGGAAAGCTTTATTACATGAAATACAATTTTGCGGACCGGGAAGGACATATCACAGTTGCAACAACGAGACCTGAGACTTACCTGGGTGATACTGCTGTTGCCGTGAATCCGGAAGACGAAAGATACAAGCATCTTATAGGCAAGATGGTAAGGCTGCCGATTATCAACAGGGACATCCCTGTCATAGCGGATGAGTTTGTCGATTCCTCATTCGGCACCGGCGCCGTAAAGGTGACGCCCGCGCATGACCCCAATGATTTTGAGATGGGGAAGAGACATGATCTTCAGTTCATTAATATATTGACGGGCGACGGCAGGATGTCCGAAGAGGCAGGCCCGTACAAAGGGCAGGACAGGTTTGAATGCAGGAAGAATGTTCTTAACGACCTGAATGAAATGGGACAGCTTGAAAAGGCCACCGACCATGCCATGTCAGTGGGTCACTGTTACAGGTGCAGGACAATTGTTGAGCCTTACCTCTCGATGCAGTGGTTTGTCAAAATAAAACCGCTTGCCGAAGAAGCAATCAGGGCGGTGAAAGACGGGGGCGTAAAGATTATCCCTTCCACCTGGGAGAACAGCTACTTCGACTGGATGGAGAACATTAAAGACTGGTGCATCTCGCGCCAGATATGGTGGGGGCACAGGATCCCCGTCTGGTACTGTGAAAAATGCGGAGAGACGATTGTATCGAGGGAAACCCCGGCAGTATGCAAATGCGGAAGTGTGGAATTGAGGCAGGATGAAGACGTCCTCGACACATGGTTTTCTTCTGCGCTTTGGCCCTTCTCCACTCTTGGCTGGCCGTATGACACGGATGATTTAAAAACATTCTATCCGACCAGCGTCCTGATCACGGGTTTCGACATCCTTTTTTTCTGGGTGGCACGAATGATGATGATGGGGTTGAAGTTCATGAAAGAGGAGCCGTTCAGGCATGTTTACATACATGCGCTCATCAGGGACGCTGAGGGACAGAAGATGAGCAAGTCAAAGGGCAATGTAGTCGATCCCCTGAAAATGACGGAAGCGTTCGGCACGGACGCCTTCCGGTTTACGCTTGCGGCATACGCGGCGCAAGGCAGGGACATAAAATTTTCCGAGCAAAGGGTGGAGGGTTACAGGCATTTCCTGAACAAGATATGGAATGTGGCAAGATTTATTTCCATGAACATAAAAGAAGGCGAGGCAACAGACCTCACAATAAAAGTCAGGGACCTCAGTCTTGCCGACCGGTGGATACTGAGCAGGCTTTCTGCTGTTTGCTCTGAAGTTAATCAATCGCTTGAAGAGTACAGATTCAATGACGCGGCGGGTATATTGTATCAGTTTGTCTGGCATGAATTGTGTGACTGGTATGTCGAAATGATCAAACCGGAATTATACGGTGAAAATACCGAATCAAAACGGGCGGCGTTAAGCGCTTTGCTGCATGTCTTTGAAGTATCGCTTGCGCTCCTTCATCCGTTCATGCCTTTTGTGACCGAAGAGATCTGGCAGCAGCTTCCCGGCAAAAAAGACACGGAGAGTCTGTGTGTACGCAAATATCCCTCGCCGGACGAAGGGATTGGGGACAAAGATGCCGAGGCGAAAATGAGTGTCGTTATGGATGCTATAATTGGTATCAGGAGCATCAGGGGAGAATTGAATTTGTCGCCATCTCTCGAATTAGAGGCGCTTATCAGGACATCCGATAATACGGAAGAAATCCTGAATGACAATATTGCTTACATACAAAAGCTTGCAAGGGCGAAGGGCATAAAAACAGGAAAGGACCTGCAGCCGGTCAAAAATGCGGCTACCGCGATTAAACCGTCAATGGAAATATTTGTCCCGCTTGAAGGGCTCTTCGATATAAATGCGGAGATCGGCAGGTTGAATAAGGAAAAGAGCAAAATAGAGGGAGATATTATGTTTGTGCAAAAGAAACTTCAAAACGAGGATTTCATTAAAAAAGCGCCTAAGGCAGTAATTGATGAAAATAAAGCCAAGTATGCAGACTATATGGAAAAGCTGCAGTCAGTTCAGAACAATATCGACAAACTTGTTCAATGGGGGAAGTCCGATGACTAAAGAGATTCTGGAATTGGAAAGAGACGTCGCTCAGGTAGTTGAAGGAGAATTTATAAACATAAAAGATAGTAAAGTCAGGTCGGTCGAGGGAGGGCATGTAGAGATGAAGCGGGTTTGCGCCCTTACGGTCGACGGGGAAAAGGTAGACGCCTCCCAAAGCGCCGCTTGCATTATAAAAGCGGAAGAATTAAATCTGAATCGCGCCATTACCGTGGTCTCTGTCTGCGGGAACGTCTCCATGAATTCATCCTGCTCCATTGTTTCCGTTGCAGGCAACAGCATCAATGAGGTCAGCAGGAGCGCAGTCGGCGTAATGGCAGCCAATAATATTAAAGCGGAAAACACCTCGGCTTTTTTAATGATAGCCGGCAATGTTGAAGGTAATGTAAAGACGCTATTGGACTGGCGTTCGGCGTTAGCACTTGGCTGCGTCGCAGGCGGCGTATTCGGATTGATGAAGATGTTGTCGAAGAGGTAGACGGGCAACACGAACTGAGGCAGGCGAGTTCAGTAAGCGGCTCAATGATAGTAGACGGTGCGGTAACGGATGCAAAGATAACAGGGCCAATCAAAACAGATGTAATAATGTGAGTAAGTTTTTGAATATGAATTCTTTTATCTCTGTGTTCTCCATGTGCTCTGTGGCTAACTGCCGTTTTTAGGATAAAATATCAATTGCCTCTGCACGATCGATGAGATAAGACACCGTGAGAGATAAAAAGATTTTAGTAGACACCTCTGTCTGGATAGATTATTTCAAGGGCAACGATGCTGATTTTCACGCCAGAATAGATAACCTCCCTTATGGTTTTACTTGCGAGCGCTATAGTAAGATATACAACGGTATTTAATGCTATTTAATGTATATGTTAAAATAGCGCCATGCGAAAAATTGAATTATACGATACAACATTAAGGGACGGCGCACAGTCGGAAGACATCTCATTCTCGGTTGAAGACAAGCTGCGCATAACCGAAAGACTCGATGACCTCGGCATTCACTATATCGAGGGCGGATGGCCCGGCGCGAACCCCCGCGACGCCGAGTTTTTTGAGCTGGTAAAAAAACTTAAACTCAGAAATGCCGCGCTCGCTGCATTCGGCGCAACGCACAGGGCAAAAATAAAGGTGCATCAGGACCCGAGCATCAAGGCGCTCCTGAAAGCGGAAACTCCGGTTGTGACTATTGTAGGCAAGACATGGGACTTCCATGTCAGGGAGGCGCTGAGGGTCTCCCTGGAAACAAACCTCGAGCTCATCTTCAACACCATTACCTATTTAAAGAAAAAAGTCGGGAAGGTGTTTTTCGACGCCGAGCATTTCTTTGACGGTTACAAAGCACATCCTGAATATGCCCTGAAGGCGCTGGAAGCCGCAGTTTCCGCAGGGGCCGATTGTCTCGTCCTCTGCGATTCAAACGGCGGGACAATGCCTCATGAAGTTGAAAAAATTATAAAAGATATCAGCAGTGCGAACGGCCGTTCGCCCCTGCATCAAATCCCTCTCGGCATCCATACTCATAATGACTCCGAATGTGCAGTGGCAAACTCTGTTATTGCTGTGAAAAACGGTGTGACCCAGGTGCAGGGGACAATAAACGGGCTGGGCGAAAGATGCGGTAACGCCAACCTGATTTCCGTAATTCCCAATCTGAAGCTGAAATTGAAACTGGATTGCATAACCGACAGTAATTTAAAGAAACTGAAAGACGTGTCCCGTTTTGTCACGGAGATTGCCAATCTCAGGCATTTCAAGAGACAACCCTACGTCGGTGACAGCGCATTCGCCCATAAGGGCGGTATCCATGTAAGCGCGATCCTCAGGCATCCTGAGACATATGAACATATCAGACCGGACCTTGTCGGTAATTATCAAAGGGTGCTGATATCCGACCTCGGCGGCAGAAGCAACATCATTAAGAAAATAAAAGAGTTTAAATTAAAGGTCGATCCAGATTCACCGAAGGTATCACAGATAGTCGATGAACTGAAAGAGCTTGAGAACCAGGGGTTCCAGTTTGAAGGGGCGGAGGCTTCGTTTGAGCTTCTCATTAAAAAGACCTTCGGCCTGCACCGGAAATTTTTCAGGCTCAAGGGCTTCAGGGTAATTGTTGAAAAGAGAAAAGAAGGAGAATACCCCATCAGTGAGGCGACCATAATGATAGAGACCCCGCACGGGGAGGAGCATACCGCCGCTACCGGGAGCGGACCCGTGAATGCCCTGGACAACGCCCTCAGAAAGGCGCTCGAACAATTCTACCCTCAGTTGAAGGAAGTAAAACTTATTGATTACAAGGTAAGGGTATTGACTGCGGGGAAAGGTACTGCGACCAATGTCAGGGTACTCATTGAATCAAGCGACGGAAAACATAAATGGGGGACAGTAGGCGTGTCCGAAAATATTATTGAGGCGTCCTGGCAGGCGCTTGTGGACAGTATCGAGTATAAACTACTGAGAAGGTAGTTGTTAGAATAGAGGTGTTAATGGCAACTACAGAAGGTTGTCCCTATCGTTAAAAATATGGTTGAAGAAATCGGGATTGTCACAAAAACAGAAGGCGTCACAGCAAAAGTTATCGTGCAGAAAAAAGGCACTTGTGAAGGTTGCGCCATGAAAGGCGCGTGCGAAACAACAGAAGGGGGAATGGAGATAGAGGCATTGAATCCCGTGCAGGCAAAGGTCGGACAGACCGTTAAGCTCTCAATCAACCCCTCCACATATTTGAAGGGTACCATACTGATTTACGGGGTCCCGGTGATTGCCCTTATCGCGGGCGCAATAATCGGAAAAAATATCGGCGATGAATATCTCAAAGGCGCCAGCTCCGACCTTGTGGCCGCCGTGGCTGGATTCGGTTCTCTTTTGATTTCTTTTCTGCTGATAAAGGTATGGACTCTGAAGGCGGAGACGAAAACGGAAAATAAGCCGGTTATCGAAGAAATAATAAGTCAATAAAAATCTTTTGATCAAACAAGGGAGGACACTGCATGAACTTCGAAGTTGAAAAAATCAGGAACCTTGCGGTAATTGCTCACGGCGGAGCAGGAAAGACATCTCTTATCGAGGCGGCCCTGTTTAACGCAAAGATGATCGACAGGTTAGGCAGCATCCAGGAAGGAAACACGGTAACGGACTACGAGACAGAGGAAATCAACCGCAAGATATCCATGTCCTCCGCTACCGCATTCTGCGGCTGGAACGGACACAGGCTGAATTTTATCGATACCCCCGGATATATAAATTTTATTGAAGATACGAAATGCTGCCTCAGCGCGGTCGACGGCGCTGTAGTTATTGTGAGCGCGCTGTCGGGAGTAAAGGCCGAGACCGAGAAGATATGGCAGTTTGCATGCATGTATGAAATACCCCGGTTTGTATTCGTCAATAAGATGGACAGGGAAAATGCCAACTTCCAGATGGCGTTAGATGATCTCGAAAAATCCTACGGCTCTCCCGCGGTCCCTTTAAATATACCAATCGGGGCCGAAGAAGCTTTTGAAGGGGTCATTGATCTGATTAATCTGAAGGCGGTAACTTTTAAAAACGGGGCCCCTTCAGAGGGAGCCATTCCCGACGCCTTTAAGGCTGACGCGGAAGAGTATCGGAAATGCCTTATCGAAAAAATCGCGGAATCCGACGATGCCCTTCTTGAGAAATACCTCGAAGGCGGGGAAATTACAAACGAAGAACTGAGAAAAGGCATAAGGGAAGGCTCAATTACAAGGAGGTTTATCCCTGTTATTTGCGGATCGGCAACAAAAAATATAGGCATTCAGCAACTGCTTGACACGGTCATTCTCTGCCTGCCTTCTCCTTCGGAAAAGGCCAACATAACGCCGATAAAAGGCAGAGACCCCAAAAACGGAGGGGAAGTAATAAGACATCCGGGGGAGAACGATCCTTTTTCAGCCCGCGTATTTAAAACAATAGCGGACCCTTTCGCTGGTAAATTGACCCTGTTCAGGGTTTATTCCGGCGTCCTGAAATCGGATTCAACCATATACAATGCCACACGTGACGTAAAGGAAAAAGTAGGCCATATTTTCTACCTTAACGGCAAGAAGCAGACTCCGGTCCAGGAGGCGGGTCCGGGCGAGATGGTTGCGGTCGCCAAACTGAAAGATACCCAGACCGGGGACACGCTGTCAGACACCGGGAATTCCATACTTTTTGAGCCCATCCGGTTTTCGGACCCGATGATATCCTATGCGATCGAGCCTAAAACGAGAGGCGATGAAGAAAAGGTCAGCACCGCGCTTCACAGGATGCTGGAAGAAGACCCGACGCTGAAATTCCACAGGGAAGCCGAGACAAAAGAAATGATTTTAGCGGGAATGGGGCAGGTGCATCTCGAGGTCACCCTCGAAAAACTGAAAAGGAAATTCGGGGTAGACGTGCTGATGAAAACCCCCAAAATCCCCTACAGGGAGACAATTAAAGTCGCGTCCAGCGCGCAGGGCAGATACAAAAAACAATCGGGCGGAAGGGGACAGTACGGAGACTGCTGGATAAAGATAGAGCCTCTGCCCCGTGGGACCGGTTTTGAGTTCGTTGATAACATTGTCGGCGGCGTTATCCCGAGACAATATATACCCGCTGTTGAAAAGGGCATTATAGAGGCATTGCCTGACGGCCTGATCGCGGGCTACCCCGTTGTTGATATTCGTGTGACTCTGTATGACGGGTCGTATCACACCGTTGATTCATCCGAAATGGCTTTTAAAATAGCCGGCTCAATGGCCTTGAAAAACGCGTCCCAGAATGCAAGGGCCATAATACTTGAGCCGATTGTCAGAGTAGAGGTGATCACACCTGATGAATCCCTCGGAGCTGTAATAGGAGACCTCAACTCAAAACGCGGAAAGGTACAGGGCGTTGAGCCCCAGGCAGGCGGCAACCAGAAGATAATGGCGCAAGTGCCGATGTCGGAGATGCTTACATATGCCAATCAGCTCAATTCACTTACCAGCGGAAGAGGCATTTATACAATGGAGGCTTCCCATTACGAAGAAGTGCCTTCCCATCTTGCCCAGAAGATAATCGCTCAAAAGGCGGAGGCAAAGAAAGCCGAGTAGGTATATATGGTATGTATTTGGTTTAACTAAAGATTTAGATTTTATGTGACGAATAATATAACGATGATGACACTGACCCCGGCCTCAGACACAAACGTTAAAGACCCTGAAAGGACTTTTAATCTGAGAAGATATTTTTCTGCCTTCAGCTTCGGGATAATAATAATCCTGACGTTGGTATTGAGCACACTGGTTTACTGGAACCAGCGCCATTCGTTAATTGCATATTCGACCTCGTCAGCCGTAATGTTTGCGCATCAGGTGAATGCAGGCATAAGCGAGAAATTTATCGATTCAAACTTGCTGGAAGGGGACAACCTGCAGATAGGAAATGACACCTTCCTGCTCTTGCAGCTGAATGATGTTGCAGAGACTTTTCTAAAGGAATACGGTGATATCAGGAAGATAAAGATATTTAATCTTGACGGGAAGGTCATCTATTCAACTGAGTCGAAAGACGTCGGACTTTCAAGCAATACAGAGGGGCTGACAAAGGCATTGTCCGGCCGGACAGATTCGGTGCTGACAAGCCGTGAGACGGTCTTCGGGGAAAATGTGTCGGACGAAGGGGAAGGTAATAAACTGGACATACTTAAGGTTTATATTCCTGTTTACAGAAATCCCGATGCCCCTTCATCCGGAGAAATTATCGGGGCCTTTGAAGTTTATAAAGACGTCGGTATAATTTCCAGTTTAATGAAAAAAGAGTTTTACAAGATACCGTTGCTGCTGCTCTTTTCCATGGGCGCGCTTTATCTCTTTTTGCAGGTTGTCATTAAAAAAGCCGCTGCCATAATAAGAAAGCAGAATGAGGAAATAGATTTGCATAATGCCGAGCTCGTGGAAGCGCAGCAGAGAATAAAAAAGGCGATAGACGAAGTAATAGAAAACGAGAGCTTTCATGTCAGGCTCCACTGCGACAACCTGTTAAAGTGCTGGGAGGTCAAAAACTGCCAGCATACCGAGTGCCCGAGCTATAAATCCCAGAACCTCAGATGCTGGCAGATATCCGGAACTTTTTGCGGAGGGAAAGTACAGGGCTATTTTGCCAATAAATACGGAGATTGCAGAAAATGTGACGTCTACAGGAACGCATTCAAGGACAGGATCAACATGATCGGCGAGAGCTTCAACAACATGATGGTGCTGCTGGAGAGCAAGCATATGCAATTGCAAAAACTTAATGAAACGCTGAATGTGCTTATCGACACGGACCCTTTGACGGAAGTCGGCAATCGCAGGAGCTTCCAGAAAAGGATGGAAAACATCCACCTGCTGTCACTCAGATATAATCATCCATACAGCATAATTATTTGCGACGTGGACAACTTCAAATCATATAATGACACTTACGGACATCAAAAGGGCGATTATGCGCTCGTCTCCATTGCCAAGACCATGAAGACGTCGATAAGGAGAACGGACGAGATATTCAGATGGGGCGGGGAAGAATTTATCATTATACTGACGGAGCAGAATCTGTTGTCGGCGCTGAAGGTCGCGGACAATCTCAGGGCTGAAGTTGAAGCGCAGGGCATACCTCATAAGGGCTGTGACCGCAAGATGTTGACCATAAGCGCCGGTGTGGCCTGCAATTTTGCAGATAACGTTAAATATATTATGTGGGAAAACGTGATAAAGCAGGCTGACGATGAGCTTTATAAGGCAAAGGCATCAGGCAAAAACCGTATATGTCCGTCCACAACCATCGACAATGTCTCTAAATTAACTTAACCGCTATCATCTACTTGATGCCGGAAAGCAGCGCATGTCGCATAACATCAACGGGCGGTTTTATTCCCGTCCAGAGTTCGAAGGCCAATACCCCCTGCCATAAAAGCATGCCTGAGCCGTCAAGGGTCCTGGCCCCCCTTTTTTCAGCTTCAAGCAATAAGCCCGTCTTTTTGTAAATGAGGTCGCATATGATCATATCAGACGAAATGAGGCCCGGATTAAACGGCAGTGCGTCCTCTGCTTTCAGCCCCAGAGGGGTAGCGTTAATCACTATCCCCGGCCTGGCGATATCACCTATGCTGTCGAGGAGAAAAATATTGCTCCGGATCTTTTTGAGATCTGCAGCCAGCTTGTCCGCTTTGGGCCTGTCAATATCGAACAGGAAAAGTTTTGAGGCCTTTTCACTTAAATAATAACTTATCGCCCTTGAGGCGCCTCCCGTGCCTATAATAAGGACCTCTTTGCCTTCAACCGATAAGCCTTTCTCCGAAAGTGAGCTCATAAAGCCTCTTCCGTCGGTGTTAAACCCTTTCAGTCCGCCTTCCCGGTTTACTATCGTGTTTACGGCGCCTATGAAGGCCGCTTCTTCATCGACTTCGTCAAGAAGAGGTATGACGTTTTCTTTGTGAGGCACAGTTATGTTCACCCCGAGGAGATCCAGGCCCTTAACGGCTTTGACCGCAGCAGGCAGGTCTTCCGGCAATACCCGGAATGCAATATAACACATGTCGAGGCCGAGAGTTTTAAACGCTGCATTATGCATCCGTGGAGAGAGCGTATGCCCGATAGGGTTTCCGAAGATGCCGATCAGTTTAGTTTTCCCACTTATATCCATCTGTTATTCCTCTTACAATCCCCTCCGGTGTAGGTTCGACAGCTATTGCAGGCATTCCGAGACATTCTTCTACATCCTTGAGCGTAATGTTATCAAGAAACATGTCCGATCCGAATTTGAGGGCCACATCCGGCACGAGCAGGCAGTCGGCCTTTGTCCTGCCGGCAAGAGTTTTTATTATGTCCTTGCCGGTCAGCAGCCCCGCCACTGTCACCGTCGGTCCGAAGAACCTGTTTTCGACTTTAAACAGCTCCATATCAAGCCCTTCGATGGAGCCCAGTTTTTTTACGAATTCTTCAAGATGGGGCATGAATGATGCGCCCGTGAAAACGGCCATCCTCCGTGGTCTGATTTTTTTTGGCAACTTTACCTTTTTGGCAGCGCTCAAAAAGGAAGGAACAAGTCCTACTCCGTTTTCGAGCTGCGGCAAATCACCGTAGTCTTTCAGGGAAGGGAAGGGAAGGTCGGCCTTAATGTAGAATTCATCCGCGAGGTACACAATCGGGTCCCCATGGCGCTTCTTGAATCTTCCCATGGCCTGTTTGACAATTTCAACAACCCGTACCGCCTCGGATTTTTCAAAAGGCTTGATCTGGGACTTTCGATATCTGGTCAATCCGACGGGAACAACAGCTATAGAAGCAACGTAAGGATAGAACTTCAGGAGGTCCCTGATGGTGTTCGAAAGCTCTTTACCGTCATTTAATCCGGGACACAATACTATTTGTGCATGTATTCGTATCTTCATGGCGGTAAGCTCAAGTATTTCCTTGAGTATATTGGGGGCCTTGGGGTTGCCGAGTATTTTATTCCGTAACTCTGTATTCGTTGTATGAACGGATACATAAAGGGGGCTGAGTTTTTGTTCTATGATGCGTTTTTTATCGGGAACGGAGAGGTTGGTAAGGGTAACATAATTACCGTACAGAAACGACATCCGGTAGTCATCGTCTTTAATGTACAGTGTTTTCCTTAAACCCTTCGGCATCTGATTGACAAAGCAGAAGATACACTTGTTTCTGCAGCCCTTAATCTTGAAAGGCCTGAAATCGATGCCGACAGCGGCGTCTTCCTTTTTTTTGATCTTGAACTGGTGTGTCTTGCCAGCACGCTGGATCCTGAGATTGATAACGTCATCCCTGGAGTAAAACATGTAATCCACAACGTCCCTCACCGGGTTACCGTTGACGCTTAAAAGGATGTCACCCTTTGCAAGCCCGATTTCCTGGGCGATGCTGCCTTCTGCGATATTGCTTATTGTTGCCTGCATAATAATTTACCTGAATTGAGCGATTCCTGGTTGTCATTGCGAGAAAAACGAAGCAATCCCGCCTTTTGTAATGAGATTGCCACGGTCGTATCGACCTCGCAATGACAGAGAGAATAAGTGGTTATGCGTAACATCGCTCAATTTGGATTTAAGTATTCTGTTTTAACCCTTTATATACATAATGCACTCCTGCCACTGCGGTTATCGCCGCAGTCAGAAGAAAGTATATGGTATCAATTTGCGTTTCGCTGTTTATATTGTTCAGCAACAGGATAAAACCTATCAGTGCAAACTGGCAGGTGCTTGCGGCCTTTCCCCATATGCTCGGTTCAATTTTCAGGTTGTGAGTAACAAGGTAAATGATTATACAACCCGTCACTACAATTATATCTTTACTGATGACTATTATTGCAAGCCATACCGGCAGCGAGCCGTATATACTCATAAGGACAAAAGAAGTTATCAGGAAAAATTTATCCGCAACCGGGTCCAGAATACTGCCAAAATAAGTTGTTTGTTTCCTGATCCTTGCGATAAAACCGTCAAGCAGGTCTGTAACGGACGCCGCAATAAAAAGCAGCAGGGACAGCCTATGTTCCCCATAGATAAGCGAAGCGGCAAAAAAAGGCAGAAGCAAAATCCGTGTAAGAGTCAATATGTTGGGGAGATTTCCAATCATGGGAAACTGCTCCATTATCTGCGCAATAAATTAAAAGCCCCTGTCCATGAAAGAACAGGGGCTTTTCGTTTTGTTGATTTAGAACAACCCACTGACTTTTCCGGTATTCACGTCAACATCAATCCTTCTGAACGCAGGATTGGAGCTCGTTCCAGGCATAAGGCTTATCGTTCCGGCGCATGGGCAGAGGAACTTCGCTCCGGAGTAAATAAGCACATCTCTTATCGGTAATGTCCAGCCCTTCGGCACTCCCTTGACTGCCGGGTCGTGAGAAAGGCTCAGATGTGTCTTGACCATCATGGTCGCATAGTCAGCGTACTTGGGGTCGCTTTCGAGCATCTTGGCCTTTGCTTCCGCTTCGGGCAGCCAGGAGACCCCGTCAGCTCCGTAAACTTCCTTTGCTATCGTTGCAACGCGGTCGCGCAGCTTCATTTCAAGCGGGTAGAGGAACTTGAAGTCGTTTTTGTCGTTGCACGCGTCGATGACGGCATCGGCAAGCTCAAGCGCTCCCTCGCCGCCCTTGAGCCAGTGCTGGGATTCGGCGCAGCGGGCGCCAGCGGCCTCTGCGGCCTTTTTGACGGCCGCTACTTCAGCGTCCGTATCGGTATAAAAACGGTTGATGCAGACAACAGGGTTAATTCCGGACTTCCTGATGACGTTTATCATATGGACCATATTTGCGCAGCCCTTTTCGACGAGACCGATGTTTTCCTTTGTGTACTCTTCAGGCAATGCCTTGCCTGCCACGACCTTCGGCCCTCCGCCGTGCATCTTCAGGGCGCGGACAGTGGTTGTGAGCACCGAAACATGGGGCTTCAGACCACTGAAGCGGCTCTTGACGTTCCAGAATTTCTCAAAACCGATGTCGGCTGCAAACCCGGATTCCGTGACATGGTAATCGAATAACTTCAGTCCGACGCGGTCTGCGATAATGGAGGACTGACCCACTGCGATGTTGGCGAATGGTCCTGCATGGACAAAGCAGGGGTTGTATTCGGCAGTGCACATAAGCGTCGGGTTAATGGTATTGCGCATAAAGGCGGCCATTGCGTTTCCGACTTCGAGATCGCCTGTCGTGACCGGTTTGCCGCTTTTGTCAAAGGCGACCGTGATATTGTTTAAGCGTTTTTTCAGATCAGCGAGGTCATTGGCCACGGAAAGGATCGCCATGCACTCGGAACCAACTGCGATTCCGAACTTCGACTGCATCATGAAGCCGTCTGTCCTGCCGCCGATTCCAATGATGATATTGCGGAGGCTCTGTGCGCAGAAGTCCATGATCCAGCCCATCTCCACCCGGGTAGGGTCAACATCAAGCCGCCTCATTTTTGTGAGCCTGTCGAGTTGCTCGTCGGTGTAGTTACGCTCATGCTGCATCCTCGATGTCAGTGCGACCATCGCAAGGTTATGGGCGTTCATGATGTCGTTAATGTCGCCGGTAAGCCCCAGAGAGAATTCGGTCATAGGGATAAGAAGGGAGTTCCCGCCTCCGGCAGCGGTCCCTTTTACGTTCATAGTCGGACCGCCGGAAGGCTGCCTCAGAGCGCCGCCTACATTGACGCCCCTCTTGCCGAGGCCCTCCATCAGGCCGCATGACGTGGTGCTCTTACCTTCGCCGAGAGGGGTAGGTGTAATGGCAGTCACTTCTATGTATTTGCCGTCAGTCCTGTCCTTCAGACGATTGATGACCTTCAGGAAGTCGATCTTGGCGAGGCGGCCCATCGGGAGCATCTCGTCCTTCTGAAGGCCGAGCTTCTCCCGCCACTCTTCGGCGGTAGGCATATTCTTTTCAGCTTCTTCGGATATCTGCCAGTCGGCTAATTTCGTTGCATCGTACGACATTTTTGCATCCTCCTTAATAGGGACATTTGTTTCGCCCAAATCTCAGGGTATTCGATCATCCCTGATCAGGTTATTGTGATATACCGGATTTTTTCTTAACCTTAACTAACAAAGTATCAAGACTTGGCCGGAGGCGTGAGAGGTACTGAAACGCATACCGAACCATGAAGGTCTAAAAATTTAGCATAGAGCACGCCGCACTGTCAAACAAAATCTTCAGGGCAATATGAATATTTGAAAATGTAATATGAAGGCCGGAACTTGCCATGTTTACAGTTGCGCGCCGTATCATAAAACGATATACTCTCATCATAAGACAACGCTTCATTATAAGGAGGTCGGGACCATGAAAAAAACCAGTGTAATAATTTCAATCGTTCTTGCAGCGCTTTCCATTTCTGCCTTTGCATTTGCTGATGAGGTAACAATCAGGATGTATCTGCTGACCGTGGAGGGGACGGGAAAAGAGACAGGCACTGTGACCGCAACCGACACGCAGTACGGACTTCTCCTCGTTCCCGATCTGAAAGATATCTCATCAGGCCTGCATGGTTTTCACGTTCATCAAAATCCGGATTGCAGCCCGTCGGTAAAAGACGGGAAACCCGTTGCAGGCCTTGCTGCAGGAGGGCATTATGACCCCGCCAATACAGGCAGACATGAAGGCCCCTACGGCAAAGGTCACCTCGGCGACCTTCCTGCATTGTATGCGGGTCCTGACGGCAAAATAGCGCTTCCCGTGCTTGCCCCGCGCCTGAAGGTATCCGATATCAGGGGGAAATCATTGATGGTCCACTCCGGCGGAGATAATTACTCGGACCAGCCTGAAAAGCTCGGTGGCGGCGGGGCGAGAGCTGCCTGCGGAACAGTGAAGTAGGGCCATCACGCCAAGGTCATTGATTTCCTTTTCAACCAATAAGGACTTGACCCCGGGGACAAACTTTTCATAAATTATATTTCTTGGTATAGTAATTTCTCGTCTATGTTTTGCAAAGGAGACTTAAATGGAAATTGACAGGCTGCGTCAGTTACTGCCCGGAGATTCTGCAGGCAAACATCTTTTCGTCTCTACGCGGGACCCCGGGGGGAAGAACCATTACCATTGGGATGTCGTACTGGAAAGAGGGCTTTCTTCCGACTACGGGCTTTTCATGCCTTACGGTCTGTCCTGTTTTTCTGAAGCGGCAATCAGCAATTTGTCAGGCCTTGCTTACAAAGAGCTGGCATGGGTGATAATGAGGGGCTTTCTCCCTGAGGACGATATCCCCGATGACGTCCTTGCGGACATTTGTGAAGGCGCGTATAGTGAGACGATCATCCCGATTGAGGAAGCCATTGATGACAACAATCTTGTTATTGCGCGTCTTGACAGGGGGCCTTCGTGCAGCTTTAAGGACTTTGCCGCGAGGTTTCTTGCAAGACTGATGGGCTATTATCTCTCAATCAGAAAGAGACGGGCCGCTATCATCGTTGCCACTTCGGGTGATACCGGCACGGCTATACAGACGGCCTTTTACGGTGTGCCGAATACGAATGTCCTTGTCCTGTATCCCGCCGACAGGGTTTCCGAGGTGCAGGAAAAACAGATGCTCCTGGTAACGGGAAATGTCCGGGCGGTCCCGGTCAATGGAAATTTTGACGATTGCCAGCAATTGGCCAAGAGACTGCTTAATGATAATAATGTCCGTGAACGGTTCAATCTCACATCGGCCAATTCCATCTCGGTGTGGAGGCTGTTGCCTCAAACCGTTTATTACTTCCATATCTGGCTGGAGCTCAACCGGAAGTTCCCAGGTCAGAATATTTTATTTTCCGTGCCGTCGGGTAATCTCGGCAATCTCACCGCTGGACTGATGGCAAAGCGGATGGGTTTGCCCGTCAAGGTTTTTATTGCCGGCACAAACGCCAATAATATCTTTGCGAACATTGTCGGTAAAGGGACTTCCTCCGGCAGTCTCAGCAACAAGAACACTCTTGCAAATTCCATGGACATATCCGTGCCCTCAAACCTTGAGCGTATCCTTTATCTGTACGGCGAATCTCCGGAAAATATACCGGATATACTGTTGGAAAAAAGAGGCATCTCGCCGGAGGTGGTAAGAAGCCTGCGTAAGGATGTTTTCGGAGAGGACATTATCACAAACGAAGACATCGAGGCACATATAGTAAGATTCTGGAGGAGAAACAACATCGTTCTCGAACCGCATGGAGTGATAGGCGTGGCAGCGTCTTTCAGGTACCGGCAGTATTTCAGCGGCGACAAATCCATTATCGCGGTGCTTGAGACCGCGTCTCCGTCGAAGTTTCCCGATTTTCAAAAAAACTATCCGGACATTCCCATTCCGCAGTGCCCTTCAGTAAAAAAATTGGCAGGAGTAGATCTTAAAGCCATTCGCCCCCAAAAGGTGCCTGCCGAGCCGGGCGCGATTATCAAGCAAATGGAGCTGCTGATTAAAGAGCAATAATGCAAAGTGTGGTAAAGGTTTTTTTATTAATAACAAAACAGGAAATATAAGGAGGAGGTAACTATGCCGGGAAGACCAAGTGAAAGAGAAGCGGAATATGTCGCGAGGATGGAGTTTGCAAGAATCAAGAAATTAGAAGAGGAAAAACATCGGAAGCTTAAGGAAGATGAAAGGAAAAAACTGAAAGACCTTCATCACATGAGATGTCCCAAGTGCGGGATGGAACTGATCGAGATTGATTATAAAGAAATAAAGGTAGATAAATGCTCCGAGTGTGAAGGGATCTGGCTTGATGCCGGAGAACTCGATACTGTTTCAAAGCTTGAGAAGACAGGACTCGATAAACTGTTCGGCGTATTTAAGAAATAAAAACAAATCAAGAAGTCGGAAATTGGAATTCGGGAGCCAACACTCTGAACTCCGTTTCCGGTTTTTTGTTTAGGTTATAACACCCCGAATCCGGCGATACAAAATCTATGCACTGGCACCAAAAAGATATAAAAGACGTTATTGATGAACTGAGATCATCACTTCAGGGCATTTCTTCCGGAGAAGCCGTGAATCGTCTCGTAGAATACGGCCCTAACGAATTGAAAGAGAAGAGGGGGAAAACCCCTGTAATGATGTTCCTGGACCAGTTTAAGGACTTTATGATCCTGGTCCTTATTGCTGCCGCAATTATAGCGGGGACCATCGGAGAGCCTTCGGACACCATCGCCATAGTAATAATCGTTATGCTTAATGCCGTTATCGGGTTTGTCCAGGAATACCGGGCGGAAAAGGCCATAGCGGCCCTTAAGAGGATGGCGGCGCCGACAGCGACAGTTATAAGGGACGGCTTACCTGCCGGCATTCCGGCAGCCCGTCTCGTTCCCGGTGATGTGGTTGTCCTTGAGGCGGGGAAGGTGGTCCCTGCGGACATACGGCTTCTTGAAGCTGTACAGATGAAGACGGAGGAGGCTGCCCTTACCGGGGAATCTGCGCCTGTTGAAAAACACGTAAACGTATTACATGATGAACACCTGCCCATCGGTGACAGGAAGAATATAGCATACAAAGGCACCTTCGTGACCTACGGGCGAGGGAGCGGCATTGTTGTCGCGACAGGCATGGACACGGAGTTGGGCAGGATCGCAACTATGCTGCAGGAAGAGGAAGAGGTAAAGACGCCTCT
>QZJG01000009.1 GCA_003599275.1 Nitrospiraceae bacterium
GTAGGGAGTGAGGCAGTATATCCTGTCGAGATAAAGTATGCAAACACACAGCCCTGCGGAGAGGGCGGGTCAAAGATGTGCGGGGGGCATTATGACGGTTACTACGGTTATCGCTATCAGTTGGACCCTGCCTTCAATTGCGACACCTTTTCATCTCTGCCCGGCAACCGTGTGGTATGTAAGGCGTTACAGGAATACGGGATGATCTTTGTCGAGAATACGGGGCCCGGAGGCATCTCGCTTTACTTCGAGGATCTGGACAATCAGCCGGACAAATCGTGGGCGGGGCTCGTCAGCAATAAGGCGGGATCAATTCCGACGAACAGGTTCATCAGGGTGGTCGATCCTATTTATCCCGCAGGCTATCAATACAAACCCCAATGCTCCGACGGTGAAGACAATGAAGCGGACGGGCTTACGGATTATCCCGATGATCCCAAATGCCTGTCCGCTTCGGACAATGATGAATACAACTAATTGTTAACCCGCCTTGGGAAGCTCCCTGAATATCTTCCATGTCTTGAGAAGGTCAAGCGCCCTTTGAAGCTGGATATCCTCTGCCTCGGAGATCTCCGCAGGGGTCTCCGTCATTTCCGGCTCCCCGCCTTCCTCCGGCCTGATATCTTTTTCCATCTCCTTTTCTTTCTCCCTGGAGACGTCGTTTTTGAGATGCTGTTTGAGGTCCTTCTCTCTTAGCACGGGATGCGCCTGGGAGTTACCTTTGATCTCTGCTTTGGCAACGATATCAGGCGTAATCCCTGTTGTCTGTATGGACCTGCCCTTTGGCGTATAGTATCTTGCCGTAGTCAGCCTGAGGGCCGAACCGTCGGTCAGCGGGATTACAGTCTGCACAGAGCCCTTACCAAAAGTTTGCATTCCAAGTACCACCGCGCGTCCCCAGTCCTGCAGGGCGCCTGCGACTATTTCAGATGCGCTCGCGCTGCCTTCATTTACGAGGACCACCATAGGGGAATCGAAATGCCCGTCGTTAACGGTATGGAATTCCTGCTTATCGCCGCTGCGGCCTTTAATAAAGACAACGAGTTTCCCTTCAGGAAGGAATTTGCTCGTGACCTCGACGGCCCCGTTCAGAAGTCCTCCCGGATTGTTCCTGAGGTCCAGGACCAGTGCGTTTATATTGTCTTTCTTAAGTTTTTCCAGGGCGTCTCCCAGATCGGAAGCGGTCTTTTGCTGAAACTGTGTAAGCTTTATGTAGCCTATTCTGTCATCCAGTGTCCTGGACTTCACGCTCTTCAGGAGTATAACTTCTCTTACGAGGACAAAATCCTTGGGCTGCTCCCACCCTTCCCTCAGGACCGTTATGATGACGGACGTGCCCTTGGGACCTCTTAACTTTGTCACAGCGTCCTGGAGTGTTATGTCCCTGGTGAGCTCGCCGTCAATCTTGAGTATCTTGTCACCGGCCTTGATGCCTGCCTTGTAGGCGGGTGTGTCGTCAATCGGCGCAATTACCGTAAGCATTTTATCTTTTATGCCTATCTGAATTCCAAGCCCCGAAAATTCCCCTTTGGTATCGATCTGCATTTCCTTGAACGCCTCAGGGGGCATAAATGAAGAATGGGGATCGAGCGAATTGAGCATGCCCTTGATCGCGCCGTAAACCAGTTCCTTTTCATTCACTTCTTCAACGTAATTCTGCTTCACTATCGACAGGGTTTCGGCAAATGTCTTTATTGTCGCGTAATGCCCGTTGTCACCGGCATCCGTCTTACCCAAAAGGCTTCCACCGCCGAGGACAAACCCGGTAAGGGCCATCACGGTAATTAATAACAAGACAAAAGTCGTTTTGCGTCTGAACATTCTTCCTCCTGTATCCTTTAGTCGCAGTAATCTCTTCATGTCGAATATTATCTGCTCTTTATGTGATTGGTCTTTTTTAGCCATTGAACGGGATCGACAGGCTTCCCTTTATGCCTGATCTCGAAATAAAGGGTGGGCACATCCGAGAGCGCCGCTTCGCCGATTTTCCCAACAGCCGAACCTGCCTTAATTATATCACCGGTTTTCAGAAAAATCTCCGAGAGGTGCCCGTACAGGCTGTGATAACCGCCGCCGTGGTTTATGATCAGCAGAAGCCCGTATCCCTTAAACCAGTCCGCATACACGATACTGCCTTCGGCGACCGCCTTTGGTCCGCCGCCCCTGCCGGCCTTTATCTCTATCCCGTTTTTGAAGACGGGGATGTTGTATTGCGGGTCGTTATATTTTCCGAACGGCACCAGCACCTCGCCGTAAACAGGCCATGGGAGGCGACCTTTCAGCGCCGCAAACCCCAGGTCCCCGACCTTTCCGGAGGGTCTCTCCTTCTCAAGGCTTTCGATCATCTCGCGGAGTTTTTCCGATGATTCTTCGAGCTCCTTAATCATCTTTTCGTAAGAACTGCGTTTGCTCCTCACAGAGGCAAGGAGCTGGTCCCTCCTGTCGCGCTCCCGCTGCAGCTCTTCCGTCTTCCTGCGGACGTTTTCCTTGCCGGTTTCCAGGTCTCTTCGCAGACTCTCCAGCTCATGTTTCTTTAAGTTTGTCTCTTTGAGCTCGCTGCTGAAGGTCTTCATTAATTTATTGTCCTCACCCGCAAAAAGGCTGATGTATCTGCTTCTCCTGAGCAAGTCCTGATAATCATCCGCCGCAATGAGCATGAGTGCACGGGTATTGTATTGATGTTTGTATAGGGCCCTCAGCCGTCCCTTCAGATGGGCCCTTTTGGTTTCAAGTTTCCCGGCAAGAGACGCTATCTCATTTTCAAGTCCCTTTACGTTTGCCCGTATCTGCGATATACGGTCATCGTAGTGGCCCAGTTCTTCCTGCTTTTTTTTGACGGTTTTGTTTAGCCCCTCTATCTGGGACAAGATGGACTTTTCCTGTTCGATGACTTTTTTGACGGCCTGCTTTTTCTTTTTGAGCTGCTCCTCGACCTCCGAGAGTTGTTTTTTGGCGTTGGCGGCGCATGCAGGAGACACGTTAAGGGGTAAAAATGAAGAACTGAAAGTGACGAGTAAAATAGTGATGAGTAATAAGTGCCGGGCCACGATTGACCGTCCGGCCAAATTTTTTATGCTCTTGACTCTTGACCCATAACTCATGACTTTCTTCAGTACCTTATCTTCCCCACCGCGATAAGACTGCCTGTAAAACTCATTACGGCCCCCGCCAAAAGGGCGGGGACATACGCAGTAAGAGGAAGCTGGACCAGAAACCCGCTGATTGAGGGCAGATATTCAGGCCCCTTATGTAATACGAGCGAGTATATACCCCATAAGGCTAAAGAGCTGACAGCCCCGCCTGATATTCCCACAAACAGGCCTTCAAGTAAAAAGGGCAGTCTTATGAAGAAGCGTGTCGCGCCAAGCAGTTTCAGTGTCTCGATCTCATCTCTTCTTCTGTAGAAAAGTATTTTGACGGTGCTGTAAGTAATGAACGCAATGGCCACGAATATGGCGCCGCCCAAAAATACGACGCCGAATTTCATTATGCCGGAAAGGGCATTGAGGGACGAAAGCCATTGCTCCCCGTACTCCACGTCTTCCACCCCTTCGAGCAGTTTAATCTGAGCGGCTTTCCTCCTTACGACAGGCGGCTCAAGAGACTTGTCCTTCAGAGACAGTTCAAATGAGGAGGGCAGCGGATTGCTCTCAAAGCCTTCAAGGACAGAGCCGTTTTTCCCAAGGATGCGGCGCAGCTCCTGCAAGGCCTCTTCTTTCGAAATGTACTTTACTCCTTCAATGTCCGGGTCTTTCAGGAAGAACACCCTCAGGTCCTCTTCCGCCTCACTGCTGAGGCCTTCCTGCAAATACACTACAAGTCCGAAATTCTTTGACCAGCGCTTCAGCGCCGAATCCATATTAAAGGCGACGGCAATAAAGACGCCCAGTATCAGGAGGCCGATGCTTATCGACAATACGCTAAGGAGGTTGATCCATCTCTCATGCCACAGGCTGCTCAGCGCGGTGCGGATTGAATAGATTAAAGTCCTCAACCTACTGTCTCCTTTTCGACGCATGTGTCTTTCAGATGTATCACCCTTCGGCCAGTGCCGTGGAAGAGGGAATCGTTGTGGGTCGCGATGAGCACTGTAGTGCCCCTTGCGTTTATCGCCCTGAAAAGGTCCGTAATTGTCCCCGATGTTTCTGCGTCGAGATTGCCGGTAGGCTCATCCGCCAGCAGGACGGTCGGCTTTGCAACCATCGCCCGCGCGATTACCACGCGCTGCTGCTCCCCGCCGGAAAGGTGCGAGGGGAAGACGTCCGCTTTATGCATCAACCTTATTTCCTTCAGCACCCCTGTTACTTTTTCCTTGATCTCATGCGGATGCGCGTCGCGGACCCTCAGCGCCAGCGCCACGTTTTCGAAAACGGTTTTATTGAACAGCAATCTGAAGTCCTGGAACACTATGCCGACATTGCGTCTTAAATAGGGGATGGTGCCCTGTTTTAATTTCTGAAGGTCCCAGCCCGCCACAACGATCCGTCCCTTATCGGGGCGTTCCGCACAGTAGATGAGTTTAAGGAGGGTTGTCTTCCCTGATCCGCTTGGGCCTGTTATGTAGGCAAGCTCTCCTTTTGCAACAGTCAGGGAGACGTCTTTGAGTACCGTATCACTGTCATAAAACTTTGAGACGTTTAAGAACTGGATCATTTATCCAATGATGATTTGACCGTTTTGACTATTTCCCCGGCAGTCAGCCCGTGATATTTCAACAGTTCATCCGGGTTGCCCGAACAGCCGAAGGTATCTCTTATCCCTATGCGCTTCACCGGCACAGGAAAGTTCTCCGAAACAAACTCACACACCGCGCTCCCAAGCCCGCCGATAATAGAGTGCTCCTCAGCCGTTATAATGAGTTTTGAGCTCCGTGCGACTGTCAGGAGTGTTTCTTCATCAAGAGGTTTTATCGTGGACATATTGATGACGCCCGTATCGATACCGTCTTTAGCCAGCATGTCTGCGGCTTTTTTTGCAATGGCGACCATAAGTCCTGAGGCCACTATGTTGACGTCCTTTCCAAGGTTGAATACAAATGCCTTTCCGATCCGGAACCTGTAATCATCCGGCATAACGTACGGGACCTTTGCCCTGCCGAGTCTCACATATACGGGGCCTTTATAATCAGCTACGGTATTGATTACCGAGGCCGTCTCGGCGGCATCCGCAGGGATTATAACCGTCATATTCGGCAACGCCCTCATCAGTGCGACGTCTTCGAGGGCCTGATGCGAGGCGCCGTCTTCACCGACGGTTATACCGCCGTGCGTCGCGACGAGTTTGACATTTGTGTTTGAATAACAGACCGTCAATCTTATCTGGTCCCATGCACGGCCTGTCTCAAATACCGCAAAGGTAGATGCAAAAGGGACCTTCCCTGTCAGCGAAAGACCCGCCGCAGTCCCTACCATGTCCTGCTCCGCGATCCCCATATTGAAAAATCTTTCTGGAAACGCCTTCGCAAATTTACCTGTCTTGGTTGACGCCGACAGGTCCGCGTCAAGAACTACGATATCCGGCCGTTTCCCGCCGAGCTCAAGCAGGGTATCACCGTATTCATCTCTTGTGGCTTTAGGTTTCTTGTCTGTGATCTGTGTTCTATCTTCTATGTTCTGTGTATTCTCACCCATTGTTGATCTCCTTTACCGCCTTCTCATATTCTTCCGGTGAAGGTGCAATTCCATGATATTCTACTTTATCTTCAAAGAAAGATACACCTTTTCCCTTTGTGGTTTTGGCAATGATTACCGAGGGCTTTCCCTTGACGTTTTCCGCTTCTGCAAGGGCCTTGAGGATCTCCTCCATG
This sequence comes from Nitrospiraceae bacterium, assembly GCA_003599275.1. Lineage (GTDB taxonomy): Bacteria > Nitrospirota > Thermodesulfovibrionia > UBA6902 > UBA6902 > SURF-23. Next base: position 5,807 of record QZJG01000009.1, read on the forward strand.
TCGTGGCCGTCGATATCTATGACATGCCAGCCGAAGGCCTCCCATTTGTCGTGTATGGGGTCAATCCCCATGACTTTTTCTACAGGCCCGTCTATCTGAAGCTCGTTATTGTCCACTACGGCGCAGAGGTTGTCGATCTTATAATGGGCCGCGGACATGGCGGCCTCCCATACCTGTCCTTCCTGGGTCTCTCCATCACCCATAATACAGTAGACCCTTGCAGGATTTTTATCGAGTCTCAGACCCAATGCCATTCCGTTTGCAACGGAGAGTCCCTGTCCGAGCGAGCCGGTCGAAACCTCGATCCCGGGAAGGCTCTTGCAGCAGGGATGTCCCTGAAGCGGAGACTCGACCCTCCTCAGCGTTTCAACCGTTTCCATGGGGAAATAACCTGCCTCCGCCATTATTGCGTAAAGCAGAGGCGCCGCATGTCCCTTTGAAAGAATAAACCGGTCCCTGTCTTTCAGGAAAGGGTCTTTGGGGTCAAATTTCATCTTTGAAAAATATATGGCCACCGCCACATCAGCGGCAGACAGCGAACCGCCTGTGTGTCCGGAGCCTGCCGTGGTCAGCATCCTCAGTATGTGAATACGGACCCTTCTGGCAACGTCTTTCAGTTCCCGGACATCGGTTATTTTTCCCTTCGTCGCTTCGGTCATAAACATTCTCCTTGTCTTTTATGCTGGATATTGAAATGTGAAAATAATTAACCCACGGTCCGCCGGAATCGGTTCTACAGGAATTCAATCCCGTCCATTATAAAATTTCGGGGTACTGAGAAGCAAGGTAACGGGGCAGGCCACCGAAAACCCTGATTTTCATTTCATTGCAAGAAACGTAGTGACGAAGCAATCTAAAACTTATTGATAAATATAAAAGCGAGATTGCTTCGCTTCGCTCGCAAAGACAGCAAACAAACTTTTCAGCAACCATATAAAAGGTTAAAGTAGCAAGTCCGCATATCCGATAAGTATACAAATCTCAAAGGAACATAGATGGGACATCATACATCCGTCAAGAAATATACTGAAGAAGACCTGTTCCGGATGGTCCGCCTCTGGCTGCCTGAAGAAAATGTGCCGAAGCGTCTCCGCGTCAAAGACACATCCGATTTTTTCCGGGTTGATTACGACGACATAGTCATGCTCGGCGGGACCCCGTATCTGGTGAGAAACAACGAACGGGAGCGGAGATTCGGGGTTGAAGATGAACCTAAGTTCTGGGTCAAGCGGGCCGTCAATCTTGTCACCGGCCGGGTCAAGATATTGAAATGGACCTTCCGGGAAAAATTCAGGGGCCGGGTGGGCAACCTTGTCTTCGATTGCGTGAGAAGTCCCCTTAAGGAGGCGAGGATACTGAATATCGTACAGGGCAGGCCGGACTTCATGCATGGGGAGACTGTTCAGGATTCAGCGGGCCATCTCCTGAGGATCATAGATTACATTCAGGGAAAGACGCTTCCGGAAATCGTCCGGGCAATGACGCCCAACCATGAAGATTTTTTCCGCGACCACTATCCCGGACTGCTTTCGGAGTTTATCTCAACGGTGGAAGCCATCCGTTTCCTCCATGACAAAGGCGAAAAACACGGCGATATCCGGCGTGACCATCTCATCAGGGACTCCGAAACGGGAAGATATCGCTGGATCGATTTTGATTATAACTACCGCCACAGGGCGAGCAAGTTCGGATATGACCTCTTCGGGTTAGGGAACGTACTCATTTTCATCACGGGAGGGGGCGATATTACAGTCCAGGCCCTCTCTATGGAGGCCCCGGAAAAACTTGCCGGGTTGTCCGGAGAAGACGTGAACATTATATTCCATAACCGCGTGGCCAATCTCAAGAAGATATATCCTTACATACCGGAATTTCTGAACAGGATACTGATGCATTTTGCTGCGGGGGCCAAAGTGTATTATGAAAGCACCGGAGAGCTGCTCGAAGACCTGAAAAAGGCACGGGATATGTTGCCGGGATGAGGAGGGTAATATGTTTGCTCTGACAGACGGGAAAGGGGCCGTAACGAATAACGGTCCAAATGCGGACGCGCGCGACAAGCATCTTTTGATAGCTATCGACCATTCCGAAGATTCCAAACGCGCCGTGCTTTATGTCGCCGAATTCCTTGGTGGCTTCCCGGGGTTCAGTATAACGCTTTTAAGCATCATTCAGGTGCCGGAGGAGGATTTCTTCGAAAGCGGAGAAGAGAGGGCTGCATGGCTCAAGAATAAAAGTGAAGAGACCGACCTTTTGCTTTCGAACTACCGGCAGATACTGATACAGTCTGGTTTCCCTGAAGATAAAGTGCTTATCAAATCGTGCTTAGGCGATGCAGACTCCCTGTCCGGGATGATACTGTCGTTCAAGTGCGACCTGAACTGCTGCACAGTGGTGGTGGGCCGGCAGCACAAATCAAAGTCAGAGGAGTTCCTGTTCGGCAGCATCTCCAACCAGCTTATCCACGAGGCAAAAAATTGCGCCGTCTGGGTAATAGAATAAAGAGATCTGAAGCCTGCCTCGAAATCATTTACCGGTAAGCCTTAAAGGATCAAGCAGCCGGTCCGCCTCTTTTTGTTTTAACAGCCCCTTCTCAACTACAACCTGCTTAACTGATTTCCCTGTCATGTACGCCTCCTTCGAGACCCCGGCAGCATTGGAATAACCGATGACGGGGTTCAGCGCGGTTGCAATCGCAAGTGACGTGTCCGCAAAAAATTTGCACCTCTCCGCATCAGCCTCGATACCCCAAAGACATTTTTCCGTAAAGGCATTAATGCCGTTGGCCAGTATATCAAGAGAAGAAAGAAGATTGTAAGCTATAACAGGCATCATTACATTAAGCTCAAGCTGTGAGGCCTGTGCCGCATATGCGATGGCCGTATCGTTTCCCATGACCTGAAAGCAGATCATATTCAGCATCTCGGCCATCACGGGATTGACCTTGCCGGGCATTATCGAAGAGCCCGGCTGCACGGCGGGAAGTTTAAGCTCCGCAAAACCCGTGCGCGGTCCTGAACTCAGCAAACGGATATCGTTGGCTATTTTTATAAGGGTCACCGACAAGCCTCTTAGCGATGCGCTCAGTTGCAGAGCGGGGTTTACATTCTGGATGCCTTCGAAAGGGTTTTCGCAACTTTCAAACCTGATACCGGTGATCTTCCTTATCTCTCTGATGACGCGACTCCTGAATCCAGGTTTGGCGTTGATTCCCGTTCCTAAGGCATTCCCTCCGACAGGCAGATACAAAAGAGAGCCGGAGGCGCCCGATATCCGCGCGATATCATTTTTGACTGCCGAGGCATAGCCGCCGAACTCCTGACCGAGCCTCATCGGGACCGCGTCCTGCAGATGCGTTCTGCCCGCCTTGACGATCCCGTCAAATTCCACGGATTTTTCCGCAAGCGTCTCTTTCATTCTCTCAAGGGCCGGGAGCAAACCCTCTCTGACGGCTTCAAGAGCGGAAATATATATGGAAGTCGGAATAGTATCATTGGTAGACTGGGCCATATTCACATGGTCGTTCGGATGTACCAGACTATAATCGCCTCTTTTACCGCCCAACAGCTCAATCGCGCGGTTTGCGATTATCTCGTTGGCATTCATGTTCTGGGAAGTCCCCGCCCCCGCCTGGTAGACATCAACTACAAAATGGGCATCATGCATTCCCCTCATCACTTCCCCTGCCGCCTTCTCTATGGCCCCTGATCTTTTTCTGTCGAGAAGCCCCAGTGAGCCGTTCGCCCTCGCCGCTGCGAGTTTGACGACCCCCTGCGCCCTGATAAAACGCCTCGGAAGCTTAAGGTTGCTGATCCGGAAATTTTCCACGGCCCTTCCGGTTTGAGCGCCATAATAAACATCATCGGGAAGCTTTACTTCTCCAAGCGTGTCTTTTTCGGTCCTCAATTGTTGTCTCCTTAAATGGATAGCAAGCGTATTCCCTGCAGCTTGCTGCAGGGTCAAGCGAGCGAATGTAATAAAATATATTCCTTACATTAGATTCCCTGTAGCTTGCTACAGGGAAGATCAAAAACTTTTTCTTCGCTGAAACTTTGACAGCAAATCAAGGCTTAATTATAATGATTGCATGATAACTGTTCAAGAGATGGCAATACGTTTACTTCTGGGCGCGGTCATCGGCGGGGTCATAGGCTTTGAAAGAGAGGTGCACGGGAGGGCCGCGGGATTCAGGACACAGTTGATCGTTTGCGTGGCTGCCGTCCTGATTATGGTTGTTTCCGAGAATTATTATTTCCGCATACATAACCTCGACGACACCCTGAGGATCGACCCGGCGCGAATTTCAGCAGGCGCTTTAATCGGCATAGGTTTTTTAGGCTCCGGGGTCATCGTAAAAAGCGGTTTCGCAATAAGGGGCCTGACCACGGCGGCAACCATATGGATTGTCTCGGCCATCGGCCTCGCCATAGGAGGCGGCCTCTATTATGAAGGGCTTCTTACTTTTCTGGTAACCATTACCGCATTAATGGCGCTCCGGGTTGTGGAGAAGAGGATCAATTTTTTGCGATATAAAGTAATTACGGTCTCCATGCCTGTTACTGAAAAAAAAGAAGAGGCGCTTATCTCTATGCTCTCAAGCTACGGGTTCCATGTCCATTCCATTAATTATGAAAAAAATCTGCCTGCGGGCGAGATTACATATCATTTGACCGTCTCCACGAGAAACAGGCATGCGATAAGGGACATTTTCCGGGAATTAGGTTCAGCGGACTACATCAACAAAATAAAGATTGACGGCTGAGGATTATCGGGGGAAAGTTCTCAATATGTATAAAGTGTTATTGAGAGCCTAAAAGCTTGCTATAAGGATATCTCTTCAAGAACCCTGTAAACTGTTCAACCGTATGTGAAGGCTCCTTTGATTTGCGGAATACCAGTGAGAAATCCCTTATAAATTTATCTTCCTTGAAGACTGCCGTCTTAAGGCTTCCGTAACGGCATTCCTTACGGGCCGCCCATTTCGAGAGTATTGAAATGCCGAGTCCTTCTTCCACGGCGCTTTTTATGGATTCCGTGCTGCCCATAATGAGCGATATCTTCAGGTTCTGTTGAGTTATCCCGTGCTTTGAAAGGTACTTCTCTATCGCCTGCCTGGTCCCCGATCCTTCCTCTCTCAAAATCAAAGGCTCTTTGGCCAGTTCCATTATGGAGACGCTGGCTTTCTTTGCAAGGTGATGATAAGGCGACATTATGAGCACCATCTCGTCCGGGATGAATTTTTCCACAGTCAGTTTTTGTTTATTGACGTCGCCCTCAACAAGTCCTATATCGACGTTGCCTGCGTTTAGAAAGTCCACAACGGACTTGCTGTTGCCCACGTAGAGGTGAACACCGACCTTCGGGAATCTTTTCCTGAAATCAGATACGACGGTAGGCAGAACATAATTGCCGATCGTGGAGCTGGCCCCGACTGTTATTACGCCCTTTACGAGCCCGGTAATTCCGCCGATCTCTTTTTCCGCGGCCTCATAGAGGTTGTTTATCTCTTTTGCGTATTTGTAAAGCAGTTCACCTGACGGGGTGAGTGTTATGACACATCCGGAGCGGTTGAATAATTTGGTGCCGTACATTTCTTCGAGGGCCTGTATCTGAAGACTAACGGCGGGTTGAGTAAGCCGGATGATTTCCGACGCCCTTGAGAAGCTTTTGGTTTCAGCAACGATACAGAATACTTTTAACTTGTGATCGTCCATCGGTGGTAAGTAATTCTACCTGTAACAAAACGTGAAAGTCAATTAACAGGCAACGCGGCGCGTCATAAAAAAAGGCTTTGCCCGATGGTCCGGACAAAGCCTTCAGGTTTTTAAAACTTTCTTAACGTACTAAAACTCCACCTTCTTGCTTACTGTTTTCCAGTTCGCCGAATCGCCTTCTTCATAGGTGAATTTGTATGTGGCCTCGATGGTCGCCGACTTGGTATTCTCTTTGAGAGGCACAACGAATGTAAGAGAATCCGTCTGAAGAGGCTCAAGCCCCAGATTGATATGTGTCATGGCAGTCAGGTCCCAGTCATCAAAACCCATCCAGCCTTCTTTGTTTGAAGGGAGGTGAAGGTCGAAGACTTCATAATTCTTTGTTTCTGAAAATAATACCTTGCCGTCCTGGTCTTTTACGGTCACTTCCAGTGCCGCTTTGGGAATGAATACTCAGCCATGCGGCAAGTCATGAGGACTGTTGTTTTTCAACTTCACATTCATGACAACCGCCGGCATCATTATGTCCTTAAGATGATCAAAATGACGGGTCGGGGTCGCAGTCAATGTAAGATCAATAGCAGTCGCAGCGAACTCCTTCTCGTAGATTCCCGGGAACCTGTGGCTCGCGCCGCCTTCGCCCTTCATATGGCAATCCTGACAGGTCTGCGTGCCGCCATGCGCTATATAATGCTCCTGGTAAACCGTCCACTGTGTCGGACAGTCTTTGGAAGTCATGCCCGGAGGGCATCCGTGGTGGCACGACATACAGAATTCGGATTTCTTCATGGTTTCCGACTTTATGGTATTAAAGCCGATAGCGTCTTTGTGAGGGGGGTTCTTTGCGTCTCCGGGGCCGTAAATCGTATTGGGTTCCCACGTACCCATCGGCAGGCCTCCGGGCGCTTTGTTGCCATGACATGTAATGCAGTTGATATCGAGCTTGGAAAGCTCTTTCAATGCCGCTTCTTTTTTGGCCGCGTCTTTTTCATCAGCAGCTGTCACTACTAATCCCGCGATCTGCTCCGCGAGAGCATCGGAGGCGTTCAAAAAGGCTGCCGGAGCGTGACACATAAGGCACATATCTCTCAGCATGGTCCTCTTTACCTCAGGGTTTTTATTTTTATCTACCCCTTTTAATATAAAGGTCCTGAAGGTCCTGAGGGAACGGGGATCGGTTACAGACTGGGCATGCCATGACTTGGACCAGTTTTCGTGAATTTCAGTATGGCATCCTACGCACTGGCTGGAATCCATTGATGCAACCAGTTCATCAATCGTGTTGGCCTTTTCCGAGAATGCCATTTGAGGGACCAACGCAGTACAAATAAACAGAATGAACACAAACAGAAATCTCATACTACCTCCTTTGTTTTTTAGTCACCCGATAATCCCCTAAGTAAGATTTTTAGAGGCTCCTTTGAAACGGGGTAGTTATTATAAACCCAAAAATGCCCTGCATGTCAAGGTGGAAATTTTCATGAGAACTATTCGTGGTGTTATATTGCAAAATAGCTGTTTGAGAATGTAGAATCTATTGTCCGGTTTAACGGACATCTCGGCAATGGAGATTTATGAAAACGATTTATTCCCTTCTTATATTGATAGCGGTAATTACCGTCGGCTGCGGAGGCAAAGACAAGATAAAACCCTCAGCCGATTCCCTGCTTGCGACAGAGGCAATCAATACGATTGATGCAATCAGGACATCCTATGAAGATAAAAATATTCAGGGATTGCAAAACCGGACGGATATTACGTCTGTTGAAAATCATCCGGACCTCAATTTTGAAACGGCAAAGTTGACTTTTACAACGAGATTAGTGAGAATCACCGAAGAATTTGTCATAGTAAATCTCAGTTGGCAGGGGACCTGGCACACGTCGGGGGAGAGAAATCTTGAAAACAGGGGTGTGGCCGATTTAGTATTACAGAGAAAGACGATGAAGCTGACAGGAATAGAGGGGGACAACCCTTTTCTGGTTCCAATGGAAAAATAAGAAGTGCATTAGTTGCCGAAGTGGCGGAATTGGTAGACGCGCTAGGTTCAGGGTCTAGTGGTCGCAAGGCCATGGGGGTTCGAGTCCCCCCTTCGGCACCACCTACATATACGGACAATCCGGACTCTCATTTTCCCGTCTCTACAAACAATCCGGAAAGGAGATAATACTCTTTCCTTGTTGCTGCAAATAATCCTTCCGTTTTTACAATCCGTTTAATTCACTTTTATATGGGGTAGTCCCAATTCACAACAGAACTTTACGTTTACACCCAGACCGGACCCGTGTCTCCTAAAATCAAGCTATAACTGCAGAATCGAAATCCATTGCATTATCTTAAAGCTAAAAGATATTGAAAGAGAGATTCGGGCCACTGATTGGATCTTTACTTAGGCATGGAAGGGCCTCTTACCACACGATTTCGTCCTCCCTGCTTTGCTTTATAGAGAGCCTTATCAGCTATTGATACGAACTCGTCCTTTGTATTGTCCTTATTAGGCTCAGTAGTGCAAACGCCCAGACTTATTGTTACATTCTTGCCGGCTTTAGAATCTTTATGTTCAATATTCAGATCTTCAATCTTCTTTCGCAGAGACTCTGCAAATAAGTATGCCCCCACAGCGTTAGTATCAGGAAGGATAACTACAAATTCTTCACCTCCGTAGCGGGCCACAAAATTTCCGGCCCTCCTTAATGAGTCCCTTATCGTGTGTGCTATTTTTTGCAGGCAGGAGTCACCGGCCAGGTGACCATATACATCATTATAATTCTTGAAATAATCAACATCGATGATAATGAGAGATAAGGGCTTTGCGCTTCGCATGGCGCGCCGCCATTCCAGATCAAGGGTATTATCAAAATGACGGCGATTGGCAATGCCGGTCAATCCATCCATGGACGCAAGAAATTTCAATTGCTCTTCAGCCTTCTTACGTTCAGTAATGTCTTCAATAGCAAGTAATATTATCTCTACATGATTCATTTCTCTATATATCTTCCGGGCATTCAACAGCATTGTTTTCCGTCCGATCGATTTAAAATCGTGCTCCACTTCAAAATCCTCAAAGGCATTGTTCATTGGCAGGATATTCTCAAGCAGTTCCCTCAATCCGGGAATGTCCCACTGGCGGTTTCCCAGGTCATAGATCAACCGCTTCTCGGTTTCCTCCGGTTTCACCTGAAAGGTCCGGTAGAAGGAACGGTTGGCAGTAATTATTCTCAGCTCTTTATCAAGCACCAGCAAAGGCTCCCGGATCGTCGCTATAATGGCATCACTGAATTCAAGGGCATCCTGAAGACGTTTCTCCTCATTACTGCTTTTATCTTCCACCATGTCATAAAGTTTATCATATTAGTGGGCGATGTTCCATTCGATCCTGTTGCCGGATTCTATTGCGAAAAGTGCCGGCGAATTTTCGCAGAAATCTGACGGTCCGTCATCCTATCAACTGTCTCCATACCCACGATGCGTCCTTCGAGATTGCTCTTTTTAAGACGCTTTTTCAGTTCGCCCTTTGCCTCCCCGGGGCCGAATATCAGAATAGATTCCGCGTCACGAATACACGCAATTACAGCTTCATAATAAATGTTGAGATGCCCTGTTAACGCTCTCTGTTGTCTGTTGCTTGCCGGCACTTGCGCTGATTCATAGGGACCCTTAAGAGGTGAATCACCGGAACGGCGCGGCTGTTTTTCAACCTTCGATATAATCAGTTTTGTTTCCTCCCCTTTGTCCGTAACGAGCACGATCATGGCCTTCCTGTGGTCCATCCACAAACCCGCTTTTGTTCTCATTGGTCCCTCCTTTGTCTGTCAACTTTAATTGGTTTTCTACATGGTTAAAATTCTATCATACTTAATTGCTTTGGACGAATACTGTTTCAGATATGCCGGTTCAGAAGAACACTGCGAGGCGGTCAAAGGACTTTCTTAGGCGAATCGATACTGTAAGCAGCATCCCCTTCAGGAGTTTGGCCCCCAATTTCGGATTTGTATCGATCAGTTTATCCAGGTTCTTCTGAGTAATAATCGAAAGGGTGGCGTCTTCAAGCACCTCTGCCGTAACTGTCCTGATACTGTCGTCCAGAATACATAATGCGCCCTGGCTGTATATGCCCACAACCAATTCCCTGCCCTCGAACTCTGTCTCTTTCTTTATTTCCACCCTTCCTGACACAATGAATGCAATATAATCGTAAGGGTCGTCTTTTTTCCATAAAGTCTCGCCTGCCGGTATGTTCTTACTTTCAAAAAAAGCTGACAGGTCCCTGAGGTCTTCATCACTCATAAAATTGAATACGCCCTTTTCCTCTTTCATGCAGGTATAAAGGTCTTTCAGTACGTCGTTCATTTCCCGCCCTTTCCTCCGGATTGCCGGAATATTTCCAATAACGTTAAGCCGGCCCGTCCATATTTCATTTCAACTGTCCAAAACCTCTCTGACTCTTATTATAAGAGCATACGGGCTGAAAGGCTTGGGAATAAAATTAGCGTCCTTTTTGAGAATACCCCGCATTTGTAAAACGTCGTCGCTGTACCCGCTCATAAAAAGGCATTTTATGTCCGGCCTTATCATCCTTGCTCTTTCGTATACTTCATTGCCGTACATCTTCGGCATGATTATATCAGTGACAATAAGCATTATGACGGCACGGTTCTCCGAGAAGACATTTAAGGCGTCTTCGCCGTCGCTTGCTTCCAGTACTTTGTAACCATAGTTCTCAAGGTATATTTTTGAAACTTCCCTGAGAGCCTGATCGTCTTCTGCTAAAAGAATTGTCTCACTCCCTGAAGGGACGGGAGTCAATTCTGCCTTCTCGAAGATTTCCTCTTTTGCCGGCATTAAGGGCAAATATATCTTAAAGACTGCGCCCTCTCCCGGCCTGCTGTAGACATTAATGAAACCGTTGTGCTGCCTTATGATGCTATAGACCATAGCAAGACCAAGCCCTGTGCCTTTTCCGACCTCTTTTGTAGTAAAAAACGGCTCAAAAATATGCTCCGCTGTATTTTCATCCATTCCGATTCCGGAGTCGGCAACTGAAAGAACCGCATAATTGCCGGCTTCCCCGTAACTATTGGCCTGTATAAAGCCGCTGTCTATTTGTACGTGCTCCGAACTTATAGTCAACAACCCTCCATGAGGCATTGCATCCCGGGCGTTCGTTGCGAGATTCAGCAAAACCTGTTCTATCTGGCCGCTGTCAATGTTCGCAATCAGCTCCTCAGCAGCCATATGAACTTTGAATTCAATATCCTCACCAATGAGCCTGTCCAATATCTTCTGTATGCCGGAAAGGAGATTTTTGATATCTGCCGGTTTCTTCTCCATCACCTGTTTCCTGCTGTAGGCAAGAAGACTCTGTGTCAGATTGGCAGCTCTATCGGACGCGGCGAGTATCTGTTCAACATATTCATGCAGTGGGTCAGCCGCCGCCATCTTTTTATGCAGAAGGCTCCCATAGCCGATTATTGCGGTCAGGATATTGTTGAAATCGTGCGCAATTCCACCGACAAGATGGCCTATGGCCTCCATCTTCTGGGACTGGAGCAGTTGCGCTGAGAGTTTCTTGCGTTCAGTGATATCACGCACGTTACATTGAATGAATCTCGCCCTGTCAACCAGATGTACATCAACATTGATAAGCTTCCCCTGTTTGGTTTCCACAACCACATCCTCGTAATTGACAAATCCGGCCTCAATCAATTCCCGGATAGTCTCCCTGAAATTTTCAGTGTCTTTCAGCAGACCGACATCTTTAAGCTGTTTTCCAATAAACTCCTCGCGAAAATAATCCAACATCGACATGATGGCGGGGTTAACGTTAACTATCTTCCCGTTTTGTTTATCGATCAGCAACAGGCCGTCCTTTGCGGTCTCGAACATCCGCCTGAAGCGCTCCTCATAATCCTTTATTTCATTTTCCATCAGCCTGCGTTCAGTAATGTCTTCAATAGCAAGGAGGATCATCCGGGGACCCGTTTCTTTGTGAACGATACGGCGGGCATTGAGGAGCATTATTTTGTGCCCGATGCCTGAAAAAATATGTTCAACTTCATAGTCATCGAACTTGTTGTTTTTGGGAAGAATATTCTCAAGCAGCTCCCGAAGGCTCGGAATGTCCCATTGCCCGTTTCCGAGATCATAGATAAGATTACCTATAGTTTCCTCAGGTATTACTCTGAATGACTTATAGAAGCTGCGGTTAGCTTCAAGGACCCTCAGGTCTGCATCCAGAACGATAAGAGGTTCACGGACTGTCTCTACAATATCTTCATACATCTCAGTATAATAACCTCCTGCAGATATAAAGCAACTTGCTGTCCGGTGTAGCATACCGCCGGATAGGACCTGAACCATCGGGTAATGGTATTTTTGCAAAGGATGGATCTCTCTTAATTCTAAAACAGATAACCCGCTTTCATTGCGGCCGGGCCTCGGCAGATAACCTGAAAAAGCCCGACCGTTTCCCAAAGGGCGTGCCGGTGCATAAGAAACCACTCGCCTACTGCCCGAAAACCTTCTTGACCTGTCCGATCTTTTTCTGAGCTTTGCCGGCAAGCTTTTCGACTTTGCCTTTGGCCTCCAACTTGGGATTATCGGTGATTTCCCCGGCCATTTCCCTGACCTTCCCCTTTACTTCGTGAAGCGTGCCTTTGACTTTGTCCTTCATGCTGGATTTCATGGTATTCCTCCTTTCGGATTTCGCTTTGACTGATTGTAACCCAAGGCTACTATGTCACTTATATCACTCAAGGCCGGCACTGTCAATCAGGATTTTCCTGTGCCCATATCCTCTTACACTTCTTCATTTTATTCTTTATGGACCGACCTTCATGAAATCGATGTACCCCTGCTCAATGTCTACAGATATCAGCTGCACTCGAGTCCTGTTGCCGACATCAAGGCCCTCAAACCCCTTGACCACTCTCCCTTCGACAGGGACCGTCAGCAGCCTGGCCCAGGTGCCTTTTTCCGCTGCGCCGGTGACGATGGCATCGAACTGCTCCCCGATTCTGTGTTTCAGCAGCATTGCCGCCGCGGATTTTCTAACCTGTCGTTCGACTTTGTTTGCGGCGTCTTCTTCTTTAGTGCAATGTTTTGCCAGGGCCTCAAGCTCGTCATTGCTGTACGGCAAAGGACTTCCCCCTATCGCGGCCTTCAACAGGCGCTGCGTGATAAGGTCGGTATACCGGCGATTAGGAGCAGTGGAATGGGTATAATCCCTGACCGCGAGACCAAAGTGTCCCGTTGCAGTGTCGCCCGGAAGTTCCGAAACGTATTCACCGGCCCCCATGAGCTTGATAACAGCAAGGGAGAGGTCGGGGAACCCGTCGAGATCAGCGGCTTTCTCTCTGGTCAGGAACTCCTCCAGTGCTTTTGAATCCGGTGTATCAGGGAGTTTCGACCCATGTTCGTCAGCGAGCTCGACAATCCGCTCCCATCGTTTTGGAGTGCGGACTACACGGCGGATAGAAGGGAATTTGTTTGATGAGAGATACCTGGCGGCCACGCCGTTTGCACCTATCATGAAATCCTCGATAATGTCTTTTGCCCGGTTCTTTTTTTCGACTTCAAGATCACGAATCTCATCACCGTCAAATACCGGCCTGGCCTCAACGGTTTCAAAACTAAGCGCGCCGTTCATATGCCGGAGGTCCTTCATTCTTTGCGCTGCCCTGTCCTGCAGGCGCAGATTTTCCTCAAGTCCTCTTACCGCCGTAACTGCCTCAGGCAGACTTCCATTACGTTCAAGCCACGAGGCGACGCTGTTATAAGCGAGCTTAGCATGATTGCGGACACGTGCCCTGTATATATCAGAGCCCTCTAAAGACCCGTCAGCGGCGATCACCATTTCAACGATGATTGCCGGTCGCTCCTCATTGAAATTCAGGGATGTGAGATTCGCGGAAAGCTTTTCGGGAAGCATCGGGAATATACTGCCGGCTGTATAAATGGAGGTAGTATTATGGTGGGCGTGTCCGTCAATTGCCGAGCCGTTCTTAACGAGCGAGTCCACGTCGGCCACGGCAACAAGCAACTTGACCTTGTCTCCCGGCATCGCCTCGGCAACTGTAAGCTGGTCCAGGTCACGAGAGTCATCGTTATCGATAGACGCCCATGGCAGGTCCCTCAGGTCACGGACCTGTTCACCCTCTATTAATGCAGGGGCCTGGATACTGCCAAGTTCAGCGAGCGCTTCACTTGAAAAGTCAGGGAGCAGTCCCCTCTGAAGCATCGCCCTGCGTGCGATTCTCTGTAATATAGCACGATGTTGCTTATTATCGGTTTGCATAAATTGCTTGCCTTATTCTTATGTTAATAATGCCTCTGCGATTTCCTTCCTGTTTACGGCATGCCGCCTGTTGCAAACCAGTAGCTTATACCATTGGGGCCTTTGCCGACAGGGACCGTGCCTGTTACTTTTTGAGTTATCACATCAATTATCGAAATAGTATTGTCTGAAGTATTAGTAACGTAAGCTGCTTTGCCGTCCCTGCTGACTACTACCCCGTGTGCCTTATTTCCGACCTTGATGGTGTTGATCACTTTTGCATATGATATATCAATGACATAGACCTTGTCGGAAACCGGTCTTTGCAGGAGTTCTCCCTGGTCGCAGACATAAAGTAACTTGCTGTCCGGCGTAGCATACAATTGGATAGGACCTTGTGAACCCTCGGGTAATGGTATTTTCGTAATTTGTCCGCGCAGCAAATCATATCTTGCCACCTCTTTCGTATCATATAAGGAAACGAAAACAAATTTACCATCTTGCGTAACGCCAGTTTGCACAGCCATGCCCTGCAGTGGAATGTCTCTTATCTGACCATCTGCTACATTTACAATTGATAAACTCTTTGATCCCATGCTGGCTACATACAATTTGCCGTTAAAATATCTCATCCCATGCGGAGCGTTATCTTTGCCTAAATCAAATCGACGCACCACCTCATAGGTCGCTGCATTTACTTGAAAAACCTGGCTGCTGTCTTTAGTGGTTACGAATGCGTTTTTTGACTCATTGTCTAAAACCACATGGGCCACATGCAAATGTTTGCCAAGTTGAATTCGCTTTTTGATTGTGCCGGTATCAGAACCAATAACTACTAACTGTTCTGCCTTACTGCTATCCATGGGTACGGCCGTTACCCAAACTGATTTACCGTCAGGAGCTGTTTGCACATTATGCGCCATATACATTTCACCCTGGCTATCTGTTAAATCAATAATAGTATTTTTGCGACTGTTCTGAAGATCAATAACTGAAACACTACCTCCATCTTCATTGGCTACATAAAGCTTTGCCGGTTGCAACGTATATAATTTATTAAAGTTAGCGCAACCGATTTTCATGACGGCCAACATTAACATTACCAAAAACACCAGAGTCGGATTTATGATGGATTGTTTTAATTTATTCATTTTGATTGAGATGATTACGCTGATGGGGCCTTTTGTCACAGATTTCTATGTGTTCATCTAAACGGCTGAGAGCAAACAAAGCCGATAGAAGAGTCCCTTAATTCTAAAACATATCAACGGCTTTCATTCCGGCCTCGCTGCTGGAAATGCCCTCCGGTTTTTTCCTCCTGTCTGAATGAGTGTCTAACGGCGCCTCGTCCAGTAGAAGCCACCACCACCGAAGATCACAATCAAAACAATGATTAGAAGGATGAGTTCAATTGACATAACTTATCTCCTTTCTCTTTGAACGTTTACTACATACTGTTTACCTGCATAAGTAGTGCCAATACCTCTGTTGAAAGAACGATGCTCTCTAATACTTTGAAATCATTGGAACTTCAACGAATGCTGCGATGGGGGAATGATACTGTAAAAGGCGACGCCTTCTGATATATCAGGACTCTCCTGATATATCAGTTATTTTTTTGTTTCCGGACGACGCGGGCAGAAGAATTGATACCGTGCAAGTGATAGGTTTGCGGCACGCAGTATGAGATGCACCTCCCCCCGTTAACAAAGTCACATGTATACGATTAACCTTAACCTCCAAGGGTGACATCCTGCTCATTGTACCAATGCAATGCTTTATAGAAATGCTCGGGGTTAAAATCCGGCCAATAGTTATCCAACACATAGAAATCCGCATAAATAGATTGAACGGGGAGGAAGCCGCTTAAACGTCTTCTGCCACCCCACCGTATAATCAGATCTATTTTGGAAACATCAAAAGATTTAATATGACTCGTGATATTTTTCTTAGTTGAGTCAGCTGATTTCAAATTGTTTAAGTCCCACTCCCAGCCGTAATTAACCAAAAAATTGACTTTAATTCCTCCTCTGCCAAAGATCTGCCTCGTCGTATATTTATATAATTCTTTTGGAAACATGGGAGATTCGAAATCGCCAATAACCAACAATTCTGCTTCTTCTTTAGATAAGGTATTTACCGCACTTATGCAGGCGTTAGTGAAGGCTTTTCTTTGTTCTGTCGGTCTTTTGGTATTATCAGTAGTAAAGCCGTAATACGTTAATTCCTTAATTCCTGCCTCTTTGCATAATTTAAAAAGTATCAGGCCCGGACTTATGCCACATTCATAACCTTTTTCTTTTGTCATTTTATTGGCTTCCGCCCATCTTCTGTTTCCATCAGGAATTATTCCAATATGTTTCGGTACTCTCATCTCTGTCACCTCACGTATATTTTATCAAATAATAAAATTTAATCTAATACTTTTTTTTCAGACAGAACTGCTGTTGAGAACACCAGAGACACTGAGTAAGCCCCGTCAACGACCGCCGGCTATTGCCGTATGCTGATGGTTGACATCTTTTTATATGGCTTTTAGGAGCATGTTTGTCATCCCACTGTTTTTGTTAATAAATTAAAGGGAGGGAAAAGATGCCCTGACAAACCTCCTCGGGCCGCTTTCCTGGTTACTTCAAAGTCTTTTTGATTTTTTGCTTTTCCTGGTCAAACTTTTTCATGATGTTTTGAATCTCGTCGTGGTCCAATGCCTTTTCCGCGCTCTTGAATACCTTGCTCTCCTCATCCTTGATATGGTGCTCCACGAGCTCCTTGAATACGCTCATCTTGGCTCCCCATTTCTCACCCTTTTGCATCTTCTCCAGCTCTTTTAAAACCACCTCGGCTACATGATGCTCCTCCATCGCCTCCATGGTATCCTCGCGAGCCTCTTTCTTTGCCATCAGGGGTTGATAGAAGGTTTTCTCCTCTGCCTTCATATGAGGCACCAGCTCTTCTCTGAGCTTTTGGAACAATTCTTCACGTTTCTTTAATGGACTCTCTTTGGACTCTTTAAGCTCACCGAGAATTCCTTCACCTGCTGATGGTCTTGTTTGAGTTTCTGAAAAAATTCATTTTGCATTTTCTCCTCCTTTTATGCCTGTGTTCCTGCGCCACTGAAACTTTCCCGGGACTGCTTAATCAAAACGGTCCGAGGCCATCCCGCGCTCTGCCAGGGCCATCGAGAGAGATCGGGTGAAGGAAGCCCGGCCTCCCAATATCTCCCCGAATGAGCAGGCAATCCTGTCCTTCGGCTTCCACCAAGCCGCGCGTGGTCTGCGCGTCTTCAGTTTCTTCCAGATAGACGATAGCAACATCGGCGCCTTCCTTGGCAAAGCCGATCGCTACCGCACGGCCGATGCCGCTGTCTCCACCGGTAATGAGAGCAGTTTTTCCTTCGAGTTTGCCTGCGGCTTTATATCTTCTCATTTCCGCTTCAGGCACCGGGCGCATCAATGATTCCCGTCCCGGCTGACGCTTCTGCTGTTGCGCCGGTTGCTTTGATTTTGAGCCCCCTTTTTCTGTCCTGCGAGCCATCCTGACCTCCTCTTCTCACAAGTTATGTTTTTATTGCCGAGAGTAAAACACTCTCTGGTCGTAAATGCTACGATCAGATTTTTCTCTTGCGCGCTGGCGGAGGAATGCCCATGTCATTCTGTGCTATTCGGCGCCTGCGCCGTGTTGTGCCCTTTTCGAACCATATACGTGCGAGTAGACCCAAGTAAACTCGGCGCCAAGCAGGAAGATTTGGGCGGCAAAATAAACCCACACCAAAAGGACGACCAGCGAAGCTGCGACGCCGAAGCCGGATGCAATGCCGGCTTTGCCCAGATAAAGGCCGATAAGGATTTTGCCGACTTCGAACAAGAGCGAGGTTGCTGCCGCGCCGACCCACACATCCCGCCAGGCGATTTTAGCCCGCGGCATAAGTTTGTAGATCATCGTAAAAAATAAAGTCGTAACAGCGAAAGAGATGCTGAAATCGAGCGCATGAAGAAAAGCTTCCCAGCCTTCAAGAAATCCGCTCCACCATTTGCCCAATGCAGCGATAGCGGCGCTGACTACCAGCGAAACCAGCAGAAGAAATCCCATGCCGAGCACGAGGCCGAAAGAAATCAGCCGCTTGCGCAGCAGTTTCCATATGCCGCTCTCTTTCACTGGGATAGGAACGCGCCAGATGCGATCAAGATCGCTTTGCAATTCCGCGAACACCGTCGTTGCCCCAATGATAAGCATAATGCTGCTTACCACCATCGCAACTATGTCCCCAGCGGGCTCTTTGGCGCTTTTCAGCAGGTCTTGTACTGCGATTGCACCTTCCCACCCAATGAGGCCTTGTATCTGAGCGACAATTTCTCCCCGGGCTGCTTCCCGGCCAAAAACAAGACCGGACACCGCGATCACGATTATGAGCAGAGGGGCAATTGAGAACAGTGTGTAATATGCAAGCGCTGCGCCCATGCTCGGTGCGTAATCAGCCACCCACGACTCTACGGATTTCCTCATCAGGTCCCAGATACTTCTGGAGTGAAACAAAAGCGGGGACAAACTGATTTTCTCTTGTCTGTTACATGCTTTCATAATATTGACTTTTCATCTCTTAATTGAGTCTGACATATCCGCCCTGTTTGTTCTTTCCTCTCATGCCAGCGTTCGCACGGACTTTTCCCGGTCCCACTGGCGTTTTTTTGCTGCGGCAATAAATGCGTTTTTGTCGAGGGCATCCAGTACACCCGCATCTTTTCCGATGTTCGCTGTCTTCAACAGCTCCTCGCCGCCTTTATCAACAGCGATTGCCTTGAGATGACCAAAGGCATCGCGTACGAAATCGATCGCCGCGCTTTCCATCGATAATGTCTTTGCACCTTCGTCGGAGAGAATGACGGCGACTGCGTCGAACAGCACAGAAGGCGTTCCAGCCAGTTGTCCGTCAGCCGCCAGTGTCGAACCATCGGCAAGTATAGCGCCGCCCACTTTGGGAGCTACGATCTTCACGGTAGCACCCGCTTGTGTCGCGGCCGTTTTAATTTTCTTGATAACAGCGCCGTCAGAGCCATCGGCGATAAGAATGCCGATCGCGCGCCCCATGAGCGTGTCTTTCATCTTACCGATGATTTGCAATGCCGGCGAAGGATCCAGTTCCTGTACTGGCGCTGCGGCCGTCGGCGCATAAGGCATCTTGTCGAGCGCAAGACCCTCGGCGACTCGTTTGGCGAGGTCTTCCTCGATATGTCGCAGGTGACCGACCATCGCCTCACGCACGTGCACATGTTCGACCTTCGAAAGCTCAAATACCAAGGCCGAGGCGATGTGCGCCTGCTCATACGAGGTTTGGCTGAGATAGAACTGCCGCGCCTGACTGTAGTGGTCGGCGAAGCTCTCGGCACGGATGCGACCTTTATTGCCGGTTTCAGTTATTGCAGCGCTATGAAAGCCCTTAGCCGGTGTTTCGCGTGGCGAGTTTTCAGACAGGGAGTTGGGCTCATACGCCACACGGCCCGTCGGCTGCGCCATCTGCATGTGTCCGTCGCGTTGAAGGTTGCCAAACGGGCACTTGGGCGCGTTAATCGGTATCTGGTGAAAATTGGGTGAACCCAGGCGCGAAAGCTGCGTGTCGAGATAGGAAAATAAACGGCCTTGCAACAATGGATCATTCGAGAAATCGATGCCAGGCACAATGTTGGCGGGACAATACGCAACCTGTTCGGTTTCAGCGAAAAAATTGTTTGGCCAGCGATCCAGCACCATGCGGCCGATCACTTTCAAGGGCACCAGTTCTTCCGGAATCAGCTTGGTCGCATCCAGGTGATCAAACGGAAGTCTGTCAGCTTCCTTCTGGGTAAAAAGCTGGACTGCGAATTCCCACTCGGGGAAATTGCCGGCTTTGATGGCCTCGAACATATCACGGCGGTGGTAGTCCGGATCCGCGCCGCAAATCTTGACGGTCTCATCCCAGATGGTGGACTGCAAGCCCAGTTTGGGACGCCAGTGGAATTTGACGAAGGTTGATTCTCCGGCAGCGTTGATCAGCCGGAAACTATGCACTCCAAAGCCTTCAATCATCCGGAGCGAACGCGGTATCGTGCGATCAGACATGATCCACATCACCATATGCATGGATTCAGGTGTGAGCGAAATGAAATCCCAGAATGTGTCGTGCGCGGTAGCCGATTGCGGAAAGCCGCGATCAGGTTCCATTTTTACAGAGTGGATGAGGTCAGGAAACTTTATGGCGTCCTGGATAAAGAAAACCGGGATGTTGTTGCCGACCAGGTCCCAATTGCCCTCCTTGGTGTAAAACTTGACGGCAAATCCTCGTACGTCACGCGGAGTATCTACCGAACCCGCGCCGCCCGCAACGGTCGATAGACGGGTAAACACAGGTGTCATCTCGCCGACTTGGGTGAGTATCCTGGCGGTGGTATATTGTTTCAACGAGGCGGTCAGCTCGAAAAACCCATGTACGCCCGTCGCCCGCGCGTGAACGATACGCTCGGGAATGCGCTCGTGATCGAAATGCGTGATTTTTTCACGGAGGATGAAATCCTCAAGAAGCGTAGGGCCGTGCGGATTGGCGCTGAGCGAGTTTTGATTGTCGGAAAGCGCGACGCCCTGGTTCGTGGTTAGCGCGGGATGCTCTCCACCAGCGATCTGGTGCATCTCGCCGCCTGCTGCCTGCTGTGAATCTGCGTTGTGAACAGGGCCTTTTTCCTGTCTGCGTTTTCCAGAATTGCTCGTTGTTTTTTTTTTGTTCATCATCGATCTCCTTAGTAAGTAACGCCAGCCTGCTGGCTATTTTCAACTGCTGTCAATTTCGACGGGCCGCTTCTCCTCCAGGATCATTCCGGTCCGGTGAAGCCACCGGGCCAAATCCTTGATCTTTCCGGGGAGGGCGTTGTCCCTTTGTAACAGTTCGGTGCAGGTCATTTCGGCCCGCACCTGAGTTAGTCGCCATTTCGCCGCGCCTTCTCCGACAAGCTTCTTCTCCTGATTCCTGATTATTTCAAATTATTTTTGATTTTCTCCTTTTCCTGCTCAAACTGTTTCATAATGTTTTGCATCTCGTCGTGGCCCAACGCCTCTTCTGCACTCTCGAATATCGTGCTCTCCTCTTCTTCAATATGATGCTCCACGAGCTCCTTGAACACGCTCAGCTTGGCCCCCCATTGCTCCTCACCCTTCTGCATCTTCTGCAGCTCTTTAAAAACTACCTCGGCTACATGATGCTCCTCCAACGCTTCCATAGCATCCTCGCGAGCCTCTTTCTTCGCCAGCAAGGGCTGATAGAAGGTTTTTTCCTCGGCCTTCATGTGCGGCACCAGCTCTTCTGTGAGCTTTTGGAACAACGTTTCACGCTTCTTCGAGGCATTCTGTTTAGTCTCTTTAAGCTGTTCGAGAATTCCCTTCACGCCCTGATGGTCTTTTTTAAGTATCTCAAAAAATTCGTTATGCATTTTCTTCTCCTTTTTTGTGAGTTTAAAGGTTCGACACTGCGTGGGTAGCTCAGGTGCACCCACGCAGCAGAAACAGCACTACTAAGATCGGAATCGGGATTCCCAAGGCCCAAAGTAAAATCCACCCGACCTTGCCTTCTTCATCGTTAATCATAGCCATCCTCCTTATCCTTCACACCTGGAACTTTTCTAATATTTTGGATGCTTTTTCCGGTAACAGTACGGTTTAACGGAAAAACTCATGAGCAATGTCGGATAGCGCGTTGACCACGGGTTGCGCAATCCTGCTGGTACGCGATTGACGAGAGCTTGCACCCAGGAGAAGACACCTCCTGAAAAGTTAAAGCGCGACGAATGCTGTCAATGACGAGACAGGCTGAAAACCGATCTGGTCACGACTTTGCCCTTCTCCACTTTGCACATCCTTAAGCGGATCGCCGTATCCTTAGGGTAAGGTCTTTCGTCTGTCGCTTTCATAATAGGCTCCGCCGGCCATATATTCAGGGCTTATGCGTTTTCGTCTGTCGCTTTTATCATAGTATGCGCCGGCTTTTCCTTTAGTCCCTATATATTCAGCGCCTGAGCGTTGTGGTCTGTCGCTTTTATCGTAGTCAGCACTAGCCTCTCCTTTAGTTCCTATATCTTCAGCGCCTGTGCGTTTCAGTATTTCCTTACCTTTATTTTTCCAATCGCTATCGTCGGCGTGGACAGAAAGCAGAATTCCCCCTTCCTTGACACGACCTTCATATCGGTTAGCTTCATACTCGGGAATACCCATGCCAATCAGCACCCCGGCGATCCAGCCGACCGCTCCTCCAGCTCCGGCTCCGGCAAGAGCAGCCATGATGGGCCCCGCCGCAATGAAAGGCCCAAGACCCGGAATTGCCAATGAGCCAATACCCACCAGCCACCCTAAGGCGCCGCCAACGACCGCACCGGTTGCGCCTCCTGTCGCTCCCCCTTCAGGTGCCTTAGTTTCCTTCTCCACCGCGAATTCTTTGGTTCCTCCACCCTCAGGGAACAGTACAGAGATGTCCTCGTTGCGGAACCCCGCATCTTTCAATGCATCGACCGCCTCTTCAACCATCAAACGACTCGTGTAGATTCCATAAACTGCTATGTTTTTAGCCATGACTTTTTCTCCTTTTTTATTTACATGTCTTTAAGGAGCGATGTCCATTTCGCTCGTAATCTTTCCGTTTCCGGCTATCCGCGCCGCCTTCTCTTCGATAGACCTTTTTTCTTCCTCAGATCTGACCGGGCCTTTCAATGTAACCATTCCGCCAACCGTAATGATCTTCACATTGTGAGCGTAAGTTGAAAGTGATTTGTCATCGACGACGGCTTGACGGATTTTTTGAGTGATCTCGCGATCCTCTTTTGTTTCTCCTTGTTGGTCCGCTGTGATTTCTTTTTCGGACCGATCTCTTTTGTTGATTTCCGTATTGTCGCCAGACTCTGCCAAACAGGCTCCCGGGATGTTAACAAGGAATGCGACTGAAGCGAACAATACCAGAAAAAGTAGTGAATTCTTAGCCATACAACCCTCCTTTTTTTATTTATGTTAGTGTTGAGTGCCCTTTTACAGATTGAACGATACCTCCTTTCCTTACGTTGATTCAATGCCTCCGCATCATTGCTTCTGGGGCTCTACCTTTGTCCTTATTTTGCTCTTGATCTTCCTTCCCGTTGAGCTATTGAGTGTGACATTTTCTACCGCGCGCATGATCTTTCTTTAAATCCTTATATTGCTACGTCATTTTGTTCCGTAGTGGCCATGCGTCTGTTCAACTTTCATCGAATGACGATTATTCATGCTCATCTTTCACCGTAGTCAATTTATTGCTCTTCAACCTCAAGGTCACTGTTGGCCGGTCCCTTTATTATCCCGCCATATCGATTGAAGCTTGAACCGTGGCACGGACAATCCCAAGTCTTCTCAAGCTTATTCCAACTTACGATGCACCCAAGGTGTGGACATAATGCTGAACGTTCATGAAGTATTCCCTGTCGGTCGCGATAAACAGCGAGCTTCGTAGTGCCGCGTCGAATGATAGCGCCTTCTCCCTTTGCCACCTTTTCGGGAGAGTCAACGTCACCACCGGTCAAATAATCCACATACTGCGCGACCACATTGAGGTTCTCTTCAGCGAACTTACCGAGAGCACGAATCGTTTTTCGCGACGGGTCGTAGAGCGGCACCCATGGATTCTTGCGCCCCATAATGAGGTCTGTGATAAGAATTCCTGCGATAGTACCATGCGTCAGCCCCATTCCGGAATCACCCGTTGCAATATAAACGTTTTTCGGGTCTCCAGGATTACAGCCGATGAAGGCTACAGAGTCAACGGGCTCCATAACCTGACCAGACCAATGAAATTCCATTTTCTCAATCATCGTGAATCGCTCTCGTGCCCATGTCTCAAGCTGTGAGTGCCGTCGAGCGCCATCGTCTGCCTGACCGGACTTATGGTCTTCGCCCCCGACCATAAGCATATCATAGTCACGAGATACGCTATGAAGTCTGATGTAGTGATATGGATCTAACGTATCCCAATACAATGCCCTTGTGACTGAACCACGAGGAATCCGTGCACCGACGACATAGGTAGAATAAGCGGCCTGCTTGGTATGAATTGTAACGATGTTGTTAATTGGAGTGTTTGTTGCTATCACAATCGCATCAGCGGTCACTACATATCCATTGCTCGTCTCTACACGTGCAGATGT
The DNA here is from genome assembly GCA_003599275.1 of Nitrospiraceae bacterium. Classification (GTDB taxonomy): domain Bacteria; phylum Nitrospirota; class Thermodesulfovibrionia; order UBA6902; family UBA6902; genus SURF-23. The sequence goes on from QZJG01000009.1 coordinate 29,977, forward strand.
GCCGCCCTCCATAGAGCTTACGTGCGTTCCTGTGAAGATTCGTCCACCATCTCGCTCAATAGCACGGGTGAGGCCCGTGAGATACTTTAACGGATGGAACTGCGCCTGTCGCGGAAAGTGTAAACATATGCCTGAATCGAAAGAATCGATAGGTGCACGCTCTACCTGCTTAACTTCCGTAAGTCCAGCACGATGAGCTGCTGTGAGTTCATGCCGAAGTATCTCTATTGAGTCACCAGGCGGGACAAAAAGAAAACCCGAAAGTCGTTCAAAATCACAATCAATTCTTTCTTCAGTAACTATTGCCTCAATACGATCGATAGCTGTTGTGTGACTCTCAGCGGCGAGTCTGGCGCCTTTTTCTCCGTGCAGACGTTCGATCTCAAAGTAACGGTCATCAATAGCGTTGGAAAGATGTGCCGTCGTCCGTTCGGTCATTCCTCCGCCAATACGTCCATCGTCCAGAATAATTACTGACTTGCCTTCACGAGCAAGGAGATACGCAGTCGTCATCCCGGCTATCCCTGCGCCGACAATGCACACGTCTGCATGCGTGTTCTCGGTAAGCGTTGCGTGTCCCGGCACTTCCGTCGTTGCCATCCAAAGCGATATGGTTTTCCCGGATTTGCTCTTCATTGCTTTATCACTGGTCATTACAGCACCATCCCGTCAATCCCGTCCCATCCTCATAAAAAACCGCTTCAGATCCTTCCCATGAGCATCAGGATTATCAGAATCAGAAGAATCAATCCGAGTCCGCCGCTCGGATAGTATCCCCAGCCCGAACTGTAGGGCCAGGTGGGCAGTGAGCCGATAAGCACGAGGATCAAAATGATGATCAGTATGGTTCCCATGACTTTCCTCCTTTCCTTATTTTTACGAGACACAGGACCTTCTTCTTCGCCTGCGAACCTGGTTCTGTGACAGACATCATGCCACTTTCCTTATCCGGTTGTCTGACTCGCTTATCTCTTGGTTGAATCAGTCTTCACGTAGCGGTCCATGAATTCCTTATAGTCCTGCTCCGCTTTGTCCCTGGCATACCCATATCGTTGTTGCAAAAGTCCCAGGAGTTTTTCTTCGTTTCCTTCGACAGTGGTGAGGTCGTCATCCGTCAGTTTGCCCCACTTCGTTTTGACCTCTCCTTTGATTTCCTTCCACTTTCCTTTCAGTATTTCAGCATTCATGTTTCCTCCTTTCGGCTATTTTGTCGCTTGCTGGGTTAATGACCTTAATATGCATTAGTACAAGCTCCGCGCCGTGTGATAACTTAAATGGAAAGCAGAATGTGTGCCAGGACTATTTTGAAAGGACAATAGTTTCTATCGTAATGAAAAAATTGAAATTTCATAGAAGACTACGATTAGAGGTTGGCGGTGCGAAAAGATGCCTCTTCCGATATATCAGGAGTCTCCTGACATATCAGCTTTTTTCTCATTCAGTTAGTCCCAGAACTGTGCTGCATTTGGAAGCGTCGACGGTTGTGTAGTCTATCGCAGACCAGTCCGAGACTCTCGAAGACGTAGAAAAACGTTCAGAAGATACGTTCCATTTCGCCTATGCGAATCCCGATTGGTCGGGACATCCCTGTCATCCATGCTACTCTGGTTTTTACCAAGAAAGGCCTGACCCAGCTCTCGCGCAATTCAACTATAATCGCTTAAAATTTCACCCTTCAAACAATCGTTCATTTTCGCAAGCTAAGATAGACGAGCCATTATACATTCTCTGCCACCTCGTGCGTTTCAGTGTCCTTTTTGCCCTTTCTCAGAGCTTCTCTGGCAAGGGCGGCAAGTTTTTCGTAATTAGCTCTGATGCGCTCAAGCTCTTTATCATCAAGTTCTTCGAGATCAAGCAGGGCATTGTGGGCGCCCTCTACAGAACGGATCAACTCGTCCAGTTTTATCTGTATAGCACCGGTATCCCTGTTTTGCGTGTTCTGAATCAGAAATACCATGAGAAACGTTACTAGAGCTTATGGAAGAGGCCCTTCTCGCTTTGCTTACGACTGTCATAAACCTTCATATTTTTGAATAGAGGTTTGACATAGCCGTTTATCCTGCCGCCTTTTATCTCGATCTCCGAATAGAATGAGAACAGGCCCTCTTTGATATCAAAATTCCCGTAAGAACGGAACAGATCGCTCATATCGGTCATGTGCGTATCCTTAATGGCGATGTTGAGATCGAAATCCGGGTCCTTTGAATATGGCCGGAATGTGCCTTTCACGACAGTGTCGCCCGTGCCCATGAACTTCCCTTTCAATTCCAATGTTGCTACTCCCTCTTTAAGCTGACTGGTGAGATTTGTCAGAGTCAATTCGGTCTTATCGAAGAAGAGGCGGTAATTCGGATCGGTCGTTCTGTTAACATATGCGAAATTACTTTCCGAAATCCTCAGCCTGTCGACCTTGATTTTTGAAGTCGGTTCGTTGCTCAGTTTCTTTGCCGTTTTCGCCGTCTTGCTTACCCTATTCTGTTCAGCCTTAACGGTCTGGGGAAGGTGGAGATAATCTACTTTTACTCCTGTGATGTTGATATTCTTGAAATTCACCTGAGTTATTTCCGGGGCGTATTCAAAGTTTCCCTTAGCCGACAGTGTCCCGCTTTGGACGGAAAAGTTGCCACGCTTAGTGATCGGGTCGAAATAACTCAAATCCATGTTGTTCAGGTCGAGGTCCGCCTTCAGCCCTATGTGAGGCTCTTGCAAAAAATTTACCTGCCCGTCCAGCATCAACTTGCCGCTGTCAAAAATCGTTCCTTCAAGATGTATGGACGACGGATAAACGCGCTCAGGAGAACGGATGTTCCTAATATTGGAGGCCTCGAGATTAACCATGCTCATATGGAGCGGTCTATATGAGCCCTCGTCAGTATAGGTCAGTTCTCCGCCGCGTACCCTGAATAGATTGATCTTGAGGGGAGTGATCGCTTCAAGGGACTGCCGCCACCCCCTTTCATTGAAGGGAACTTTGCTCTCTGCCTCTTTGAGGATATTTTTCAAATTGACATTAACCTTCGGGCGATCAATCAGAAAATCAGCCACAAGGCGCCCGTTGAGGAGCGCCTGCCAGTGCACACTTGCGTGCAGACGTCCGAAGTATGCCACGGGGGGGGCCGGGACGGAATCCTGTGTCAATACCAGATTGTCAAGGTCGATGGAGAAACCAACAGGGTGGAAATATGCCCGTTCTATATGGACCGTATACCCGTTCAGTTGACGGTTCATCTGACTTTCCATATACCGTCTCAGGGTGTCGCTGCTGATAAAATAGGACAGCACAACCACAATCAGTATCATTGCGGCAATGCCGCCGAGAACCCTGCCCCACCATCTGCTTAAATAAACGGTCATCTTGATCTCGTGTCCCGAAATATCCTCTCAATAAGCGGATTATAGCGCATAACGTCCCGCTGTCAAGGATTTATTTTAAAGAATATAAGGGATATGTGTTTTTAAGGAACTGCTTCTGTTGTTTATTTTAATTTGGGCAAAATAACTTAGTAGCTGAAATCAGATAGATGTTCAGTAGGGGAAATCTATATTACACCCTCGTACCATTGACTGGTCGCTTGATCCGGTATGAATATGTTTCATTTTATATCCCGATACCGTGACGAGCTTCGGGACAATCCGGGAAGCGATGCGGCCCATCGACCTTATTCAGCGTAGGTTATGCAATGCTTTATACCGCTTTGGTAACCATTGTTCCTCCAAATAATTTTGTTGTACGGCCGCGCCGTCACGTCTTGAAGAATTCGAGCAGATCGGCGTTGATCTGGTCTTTATTGATAGAACACATGCCGTGCGACAAGCCCGGATAGATTTTTAACGTGGCCCCTTTGACGATCTTGGATGAGAGCATGGCCGAGGCCCCGATCGGCACTATCTGGTCGTCGTCGCCATGCATGATGAGCGTCGGGATGTCGATCTTCCTGAGATCTTCCGTGAAGTCCGTCTCGGAAAATGCCTTGATACAATCAATGACGCCTTTGAAACCGGCGAGCATCCCTTGCAGCCAGAAGGAGTCCCGCAGGCCTTGCGAAACCTTGGCGCCGGGCCTGTTTGCTCCGTAGAATGGCGTGGTGAGGTCTTTGAAGAACTGCGAACGGTCGGCGAGCACTCCGGCGCGGATTTTGTCGAAGGCATCAATCGGCAACCCGCCGGGATTGGCGGCCGTCTTCAGCATCAGCGGCGTCACTGAGCCGATCAGCACGGCCTTGGCCACACGTTTGGTGCCATGGCGGCCGATATAGCGGGCGACTTCACCGCCTCCTGTAGAGTGGCCGATATGGATCGCGTCCCTAAGGTCGAGCTTTTCCACAAGTGCCGCGAGGTCGTCTGCGTAGGTGTCCATTTCGTTGCCGTTCCAGGGCTGGCCTGATCGGCCATGGCCGCGGCGGTCGTGGGCAATGCAGCGGTATCCACTGGCGCCCAGAAATACCATCTGGTCTTCCCATGCGTCCGCGCTCAGCGGCCAGCCATGACTAAAGACAACGGGCTGTCCGCTGCCCCAGTCCTTGTAATATATCTGCGTACCGTCTTTCGTTGTAATCGTGCTCATTGTTTGCCTCCTTTTTTATTGGCCCGGGTCGTTAACCACTTATGTCCGTCCAACGATAAAGCTTGCATCTGTTCAGGCTGCCATCAGCCAAGGTTCTCTGCCGCAAAGTCCCAATCGTCGAGCCTACGAAAAGCGCATCCCTGAACTCGTTTGTCGTACCTGTCTTTCCCATCACTGCGATCGGAAAATCTCCGGAGTCAAGCGCATGAGCAGTACCGCTGGGGATTCGCACGACACCACGCAGGCCCTCCTGAATGAGATAAAGAGAGCCGTCGAAGAAATCGACCGGCAACCGCATACCCTCTTTATCAACCGCCAACTCGCCCGAATCGCGGATAATTTTTCTGATTACATACGGCCGGGTCAGTATGCCCGAGGCCATAGCGCGGTACGCGTTGGCCAGCTCCAGCAAATTCACTTCAGAGGCGCCCAACGCAGTCGAGACATATGGCTGCAGCGGCGTGTGGATCCCCAGCCTCCGGGACGTAAGCAGCACGCTGTCAATCCCGATTTGTTCTGTAACCCAAATCGAAACGGCATTTCTGGATTCCGCAAGCGCTTCCCGGAGTGTGATAACGCCCTTGAATTGCCCATCGTAGTTTGAGATCCATTTCGTACTTTGTTCCACTTTATCAGGGACATTTCTTTCTCCCCGGCATTACTGAAATGTTACCCTATTTCCTGCTCCAGACCCGAAGTCCATGACGTTTCCTTTCTTTTGACGTCACACAGGCCCGGTAGCATTGAAGCAGGGGATGAGGCTTCAAACAGAAGGCAAAGACTGCTTCCTCTGATGCCGCCCATTGCCTTCCGTTTGTCCGAATAATTTAAATCGACTTCAGGTACTCCACAAGGTCGCTCTTTTCCTGGTCGCTCAGTCCCAGCACAAAAAAACTGTTGTAATGATCCACGACATCCATCAGGCCGGCGAAACGGCCGTCATGGTAGAAGCCGCCTTTCTGATGTGACCAGAGTCCCTTGAGCGGCGTTGTCCGGTACATCTCGTCGGGAGACCTCAGCGCCTGAAAATCGTCTATGCCGATTTCGGCAGGACTGTGCATGTTCCATCCCGGTTCGGTAAAGAGAGGCGGCACATGGCACCGTGCACAGTCTGCTTTATTTTTGAAGATGATTTCTCCGCGCACAGCGGCGTCTTTGTCAAAACTGCCTGCAGGCGCAATAGGCGCCCCAATAGCCAGTTGATAAAAATGGAGCGCGGCAAGTTTCGCGGTAATCATATCGGGCGTAGAACGCATGTTCCAGTCGTTATTCTCAACTGCTAAAGGATATTTTACCGGATCGTTCATGCGAGGATCGTAGAACGTTCCTTTGCCGTGCATCTGTGTGTTTGCGACATATGCATTCCAGTGGGTAACCGATCCCCATCCACCATAGGTATGCAGATTCACACCGGCAAGACCAAAGGCCGCAGGCAGGAGAGTGGCCGCTGATTTACCGTCCGGCCGGAAGGCTTTGCCGTCTTCCAGGAGTTCGGCGTCGTATTTACCCGGGCCCCAGCTCGCAAAAACATTTTTCACCGTCGCCACGTCAGTATGCAACCGCTGTGCAATAGGGTCAAGGTTGGGAGCGAGCGATACAATAGCGCCCACATTGAGATCGCGGTTTGCCCAGCCGTCCAGGCGATGACCGATTCCGGGGATGAATGCGTCATCCACCGTGGAATGGCAGAAAGCGCAGGTGATACCCATTGACACAAGGAAGCCCTTATTGTCAAAGATTCCCTTTACTCCTACGACTGAATTCAATTTAAGCAAGGCGAGTGTGGTTGCAGGGTCATCGAGGTCGACTTTGCCCGCTTTCAAGCTTGCGACCAGCTTTTTGGGCAGGGCGTCCATATCGACTTTCAAGCCCACTGCCAACGCAGTATTCGGGCTGACACCTTCCCCGACTCCTCCCAGGTTGCTGCCCGCAATTGCCTGATGCAGATTGAGTGTATCACCCCAGAACGCTTCGTCTCCGAATGTATCGAAACGAAAGGTCTGCATTCCCTGTTCTATCATCAGCAATGCATTGTCCTTCACAGAATTTCCCTTACCCTTGGCCTTTCCTTCGCGGGACCCCGCGAGTGAATAAATCGACGCAGTTGCAAACACGACTACAAAAAACAATAACACTAATGATATCCTTTTCATTTTCGTCTCCTTTAATGTAATTGGTTGTTACCGTCCAATAAGACCCGTCGTTATAACAACCTTTGAAGGGAGGTCATTACTACAACCGTCTCTGTATTTGTCAATTTCAAATCCATCTTTTGTTCTCCTTTCTCTTTGAACGTTTAATAGATACAGTTTAACAGCATAAGTTGTGCCAAGCTTTCAGTTAAAAGAAAGGGTTGTTTAACACTTCGAAATCATTGGAGCTTTAGCGAAATCTACGATGAGGGATAGCTAATTGTGTAATATGTCGCTCTCTGATATATCAGGAGTCTCCTGATATATCAGTCATTGTTCTTGTTTCTCTTGATGCCCGGTCTTTGTATCCGATGCTGACCAGTCATAGAGGGTCTGAATATTTCATCATTCCATCTGCGTCCCCGTTTTTGTTGTAATCGTGCCCATTGTTTGCCTCCTTTTTATTGGCGCGGGTCGTCAACCACTTATCTCCATCCAACGACAAAACTTGCAACTGTAGTCAATAGCGGTTTCATGCCCTTGGTTAACGGTAAATCCGCATTGGCTTTTTGACCACGGCGGGTGGTTCGTCGCCGCCCTTCGGCTTCAGACTGCGCCAGTAAAACATATGGTTCTACGCTTGTGCCGCATTATTGAAAATCGGGACCTTATCGGCCGTGCCGGTTGTCCCGGTAATGATTTCCTCCAATGTCATGTCTGCAAACTCTGTTTCTGCAATCAGCTTATTCAGGTTATCTACATACCCTTGCCGTAGCGGAGGCCGAATGCATTCGCGGAGATTCATTCCCTCGAAGGGAAATCGCACACCGCCCAAACCGAGAAATGCGCGCCCCTTTTCTGTCCAACACCGACTGCGCCTTTGGTGAGATAGAGAGCCCACGCCCAGTCAGTTTCGAACATGCTCGTTGTTGAAGACCAGTATCCTTCCCTGACATCCGTGAAGGGATGTCCGTAAGGAAGCGCAGGGCTGTGCTCGCTGCAATCCACAAGCGATTCCAGTTCATTGATGTTCGGAAGCCGCCATAAACAAGTCCCGCCTTGCTGTTGGTTGAGGTCTGTCACTGCTTTGAGCGCTTCCTCCCATGTCGACGGTCTTCCTGTGAGGTCCGCTGATGAGCGCCAGCAGAGGTTCGTGAGCCGGTCGATGACCATACTTCCTGTCTCCTCAAAACGTGGTTCAGGCCATCGCACCCCTGATCGAAATTCTCCGTCCTGTCCCGATCCTGCGCAGGAAATGAGTTGTCCCTTTGTCTCATAACACCGGGTTTGGCCGGTAGCAGGGAGAATTGTGTCCACCATTCCCCGAACAGGCCATAACAGGAAAAACTGCTCCTTGCGGCCGTAAAACATTCGTGCGCCCTCCATATGTATATACCACGCATAGGCAGTGTTGATCGCCGCAGTCGTGGACGTCCAGTACCATCCGCTGAATACGTTGACAAAGGGATGCCCTTCCGGCAAAGCGGGTTTCCTGGTCTGGTAGCTCATAAGGCTTCGGAGCTCACGGCGGTTGGGAAGACGCCAGTTGGCGGAACCGGATACCTTGTCACGATTCATCGATGCGATGTAATCGAGGGCTTCCTGCCATGCCAGAGGGAATTCAGCCATATTAGCGTTTCTTGTCCAGACGATCCCCGTCAGTAGATCTATAACCTCATCGTCAAGGACTTCGAAGCGTGGTTCAGGCCAGGACACACCGCTTCTGAAGTCCGCGTCCTGTCCGCTCCCGGTGCAATCGATCATGCTGCCCCTCTCATCGTGGCAGGTAATCTGCCCTGTCTGGAGGTACGCACTCATAACTTTATGCCGGCTCAGCATCGTTTATCCTCTGCGTATCTTTCATCAACACCCCGGGTGCGCTACATTTTTACTTTCGTTTCATCTTTTGTCATAGATGTCGATGCCTTCATTATTGCCCTCTTTTACTTTTACTGTCTTGTCGTTTTATTTTAAGCAACCTCGCGTTGATGGCCACAATGACCGTGCTCGCGGACATCAGCACCGCACCCAGGGCGGGAGTGAGCAGCATGTCCCACGCGTAAAGTGCTCCGGCCGCCAGAGGAATAGCGACGACGTTGTAGCCCGTGGCCCAGAGAAGGTTCTGAATCATCTTCCGATATGTGGCGCGAGAAAGCTGCACGATGGCCACGACATCCAGCGGATTGCTCCGTACAAGGATAACGTCGGCAGTTTCCACCGCCACATCCGAGCCGGCGCCGATGGCAATGCCCAAATCCGCCTGAGCCAGCGCCGGGGCATCGTTCACCCCATCGCCGGTCATGGCCACCATGACGCCCCGGGATTGGACCTCTTTCACTTTGGCGGCTTTGTCCTGGGGCAGGACTTCGGCAAAGTATTCATCCAGTCCTATTTGTTCTGAAACCCATTGGGCGACTTGTTTATTGTCACCCGTGAGCATCATGCACCGGATGTTCATTGCTTTCAGCTCGGCGATGGCCTGCTTCGACTCGGGCCGGATGATATCGGCCAGGGCGACCGCCCCCTTCAACTGCCCGTCGAGCAGGACAAATACGACCGTTTTGCCTTGCGCTTGCAGCCCCTCCACGCGCTCGTCGGCCATGGCGATGTTCTGTTCGCGCAGGAAGCCGGGGCTCACCACCTTTACCTCTTTGCCCCCGACCCTGCCTTCGGCGCCTTTGCCTGCGATACCTTTGAAGCTTTCAACGGGGAATTTCTTTTCGGAAGAAGATGCAATGGCCTTGGCGATGGGATGCTCGGAATTGGCGTCCACCGAGGCCGCATATTGAAGCAGCGATTCAGCGTTGATGTCCTGTGACAACACCAGCGTATCGGTAACGCCAAAACGGCCCTCGGTGAGCGTGCCGGTTTTATCGAAAATTATCGCCTGCAATTTCCGGGAGCCTTCGAAAGAAACGCGATTACGTATCAGCAGTCCGTTTCTTGCTGCCAGGGCCGTGGATACGGCCACCACCAGCGGTACAGCCAGGCCGAGGGCGTGCGGACAGGCAATGACCATGACGGTCACGCTGCGTTCGATGGCAAAAGCAAAGTCCTTGTTTATGAGGACCAGCCAGGTGAATAAGGTGATGGCGCCGCCGCCCAAAGCAATAATAGTGAGCCACATTGCGGCCGTGTTCGCCAGATCCTGTGTCTTTGATTTGCTTTCCTGGGCCTGCTTGACCAGGTCGATGACCTGCGAAAGAAACGAATCCTTGCCCGTGCCTTTGACCTCGATTGTCAGCGAACCTTCATCGTTGATGGCGCCGCCGATGACCTTACTGCCGGTCTTTTTGGTGACCGGGGTCGATTCTCCAGTGAGCATGGATTCATTGACAGAACTCTCGCCTTCTACGACGACGCCGTCAGCGGGGATTTTCTCACCCGGTTTGACCAGTACTTTGTCATCCACCATCAGTTCGCCTAGCGGCACGTCCTTCACGTCGCCGTCGGGCATGAGTTTATGGGCGTCAGAGGGCATGAGTTTCGCCAGTTCCTCCAGGGCCTTTGATGCGCCCATCACCGACTTCATCTCGATCCAGTGCCCCAGGAGCATGATGTCGACAAGCGTGGCCAGCTCCCAAAAGAAAGGCATGCCGGTCAGGCCGAACACAACAGCGCTGCTGTAAACATAGGCTGTGGTGATGGCAACTGCAACCAGCGTCATCATTCCGGGTCGGCCGGATTTGAGCTCTTCAAACAGCCCTTTGAGAAACGGCCATCCGCCATACCAAAAGACTGCGGAAGAAAGGCCGAATAGAACATGGATATCGCCTGGAAAACGAATGGCTTCCTGCAGGCCCACCAGCTTCTGGAGCATCGGAGAGAGGACGAGAATAGGCAGCGTAATGACCAGTGAGACCCAGAACCGCCTTCTGAAATCCGCCGCCATGCCGGCGTGGCGCCCGCTGTGGTCATTATCTTTAGAGCCAGGCTCGCGGTGTCCTTCATGCATAGCGTGCTCCATTCCGTCCTGCCGGTGTTCTGAATGGTTACTCTGTTCCATTAATCCTTCTCCTTGTAAGCTTCGCTATAGAACTGGCGAGTTCACAATAACCTCCTCATGTTCTAATGTTTATGAGGATCAGACTTGGAGGGCTCTGTTTCTTTCGGCTCTTTGCCCTCATCTCCCTTCGACTGTGAATCATCCATACCCTTCATATCCATAGGCATCGACATCATCTTCTGCATCTTCTCTTTCATCTGGGACATATCCTTCATCATCTGCATCATGTCCTTCCTGTCGCCCATCATACCTCCTCATCTTTCCTGATCAGACCTCGCAGAAAGAGAAGTTGTCTGGAACAGTTATCAGGCTGAGACATCAGAATCCCAGGGACACTCCCAGTCCATATGACTCAACCTTGTTAATGTAAAACTGGCCGCGCGGATCATACCCCTTGTACCACTGGGCCATGAGCAGCAGACGACGGTGCCACAGATAGGACTGACCGAACTCAAGGCCGGCCTTGACGCTGGTATCTACGGCCCACTCATGCTCATCGAAGCTCTTCATGTCAACCCCGACAACCGGCCTGCCGTTCCACAAAAGCGGCCTGCTGCCGTAATACTCGACCCCCCAGTGGGCGCTCATAGGTTTCAGCTCTGAGGGTTCCTTTTGAAGCAGGTACTCACCGCCACCGTACACTCGCCATCCGCGCCATTCACGGGAATAGATGAAATCAACGGCTTCATAGCTGAGGTTGACCCGTTCCGGGGGATTGACACTCTGGAGAAACTCGTCCCCAAGGTGGGAGCTTTGGTGATAAATGCGTAAACGGAGTGAATTGTCGCCGCGCCGGTAGGTGGCGGGAATGCCGATGATGTAATCCGCGTTGATGAGGTCGGAGGAAGGGGCGTCCAGGTTGAACTGGGCGAACAGGCCGCCTTCCACGTTAAGCTGCAGGCCGTCCCCCTCACGGTTGCCGAAGAACCTGTACAAGCCGAATGTCTCTCCGAAGCCGATTGACGCCATGGCGTACTGCACCCCCGGTGATTTAAAGCTGTTGATGCTGACAAAGAACTGCAACTGCTTCGGGTCGGCGAGGAGCGGCCGGAACAGGTTGCCCGAGGGAAATGCTTCTCCTTCGCCGGTTACACCCAGAAGCCTGCCTACAGCTCCCGGCTTGCCGGGGTCTGAAGGCTTCACTATAATCCTCATCACATGCAGTCCGTCAATAGTGCGCAGATGCGTGTCAGCCTCCTCCCGTCGTACCGGGTCATCTTTAAACAGGGTAATCACGGCAGACCCACGAAAGACCTTCAGACGATAGCTGTCTCTCTCCCAGTGCAGTTCCCGCTCAAGGATGGAGGTAATGTAACCAGTCAGAAATTCATCACTGGTCCTGTCCACAGCCATCGCCGGGGAAGCCGGGAAAAGGAGCATGAGCAATAGAAAGGCGGCGCACAGGCCGCCGGTAACATTGAAACAGGCGTGGATACGCATCAGCATGGTCATCTTGATTCCGATCAGCCCTTTTTGTTTCCCATGACCAGCAGCACTATCCCGCCCACGAGCGCGATGCCACCCGCGATCGGCGGCAGCGGTAGTGTTTTTGTCTTCTCAGCAGTCACCTGAAGAGGACCGAGATCAACGACTTTCTCTCTGGTCGTGTAGGTGATGCCCTGATACGCAAAGGCCGCGACACCTATGACGATGAGTATAATGCCTAACAGTGTATTAGTTTTCATTTTGCTCCTGCTTTCTGTATTCAACCTGGTTGGGTTGATAACTTTTCTTTATCCAAGAGGTTTTCGCCCCTGAATGATGTTGATCACCACCACGATAACGGCAATTACCAGCAAAATATGAATGAACCCACCCATCGTGTAACTGCTCACCAATCCAAGCAGCCATAGAATTATCAGTATCACTGCAATTGTCCACAACATATGGTCCTCCTTTCAGTTTGTTTCAGGTTTACTGCCGGCTTGTGCGAGGGTGCACAAGCCGGCAATGGTCCGGAGTCTATTTTGACTCCTATTTGGTCATGTGATTCTTTACGCTTTTCACACCCTTTACGTCTTCTACGAGTTTGGTGACCAGGTCCTTTTCAGCTGCATTCCCGGCCTTGCCGCTCAACGTGACCACGCCATTGTTCGTCTCAACTTTGGTGTTGACTGCACTGGTCGAGCGGTGGAACAGCAACAACATCTTGACCTGGGCGGTGATGGACGCGTCATCAATATTTTCACCTACCGTCTCGTGGGTCTTTTTCAAAGTCTTTGACACAGTCATCTCATTTTTGACGTCTTTGACCCCATCTACATCCTTGGCGTATTCAGTTGTCAGGTCCTTTTGTGCCTGATTATCAGCTTCACCCTTCAGTGTCACGATTCCGTCTTTGGTGGTAACCTCCGTCAAGGCGCTTACGCTCCTATGGAACAGGAGAGTTGTTTTCAATTTTGTACTGATCCACGCATCCGACTTTTCAGCAGGGTGTTCACCTTTGACTTCCAGCCTGTTGTCCACGCTTTTGACACCGGGGAGACTCGCAACGGTCTCCTGTGCCAATGATTTGTGGGATTCTTCGGAGACAGTCCCTGTCAGGGCGACTGCGCCATCCTTAGACTGGATTTTAATATCATCACCCTTAAGGTAGGTCTTGAACACATACGACTTATGGGCAGCTGATTCGATGCGGCTATCCATCTTGGAAGCGTATACGGGCACGCTGATTACCAACAGAATGACTGAAGCCATCATCAGCACTACAGAACACATTGTTTTCAGTTTCATTGTAATCTCTCCTTTATGTTGTTTATGTTGTTGCGTTTGTTCCGGCTTATTCATCCTTCATGCCGCGTTTATGCTCATGCTTCATTTCCATCTCTTCCATCATCGGCCCGTCCTCAAACATCTCTCTAAACTTCTTCCGCTGCTCAGGTGTCAGCTTAGTTTTGATATCTTCCATGCACTTTATATGAGAAAGATGCATTTCGGTCCTCATCATCTCCATCTGTTTCACCTTTGCTTCAACTGCCTTCATGTCCACTGGGTCCTTGCTGAGAAGGTCCCTGAGATCGATGTGGACAATGCGCATATCTGCGGACTTTTTGATCGTCTCTTTCATCATTCTGCTCTTGATCTCGCCTATTAAAGTTTTTTGCTGTTCATCAAGATCAAGGCCCATAAGATGTCGCGACATGTGCTGTTCAGCCTCCATCATCTTCCCGCCCATGACGCATTCACCCATCATTCCGGGTCCCATACCACGACCGCCCATCCCGTAACCGCCCATTTGTCCATAGGCAAGGGCCGCCAACGCAACTATTGAAACTGCTGCTATAATTGATAATTTCTTCATTTAAAATCTCCTTCTACTTTTTCTCTTCCACCTTCAAGTTGCTCTGAACGGATTTTACGCCCCTGATTTGCCTGATCTTTGCTACGATCCGATCCTCGGACGTCTTGTCATTTATGAAACCCACGAGAACAACATTCCCGTCTGTAGAGGAAACATCGATTTTCAGAAACTTGGCGTCCTGGTCTTTGACTATTATCGCATTAGATTCCGTAACAATCTTCGCGTCATCGATAGTTTCGCCTGCCGTCTTGCCCGTCATAGATGCGCAGCCAGAAAACAGGGCCAATCCAAAAACCATTACTACTGTTAACAGAATAAACTTTTGGCTTAAACTCCTACTGTTTTTCATCTCACTCCTCCTTTTGTTATATGTGCAATCATACGATTGCAGCGTTAACATCGGTAAGCAGGGGCGTATTGCGATACGCCTCTGCCTCGCGCTGCTATTTCACGATGATCTCAAAAAGTACCCTCATGTTGGCCTTTGCCGCTTTTGAGTAAAGGTCTTTCGGCGCTGCCTCATGCACAGCAGGATTAGTTTCACCATATCCGATTTTGGTAAGCCTGTCAGGTGTAACGACCCCTTCTTTTATCAGGTAGTCTTTGACGGCATTGGCCCTTCTTTCGCTCAACTTTTGGTTGTAGTCTTCAGTGCCGGAAGCAGAGGTGTACCCGGCAATACGGACGTCGGCTTTAGGGTTTTCTTTCAGGACCTGGATATTCCTTTTAAGTATCACCTGGGCTTCTTTTGTAAGTGTCGACTTATCGAAATCGAAATGCACGTCCTCAAGTGCAAAGATAATTACTTTCTCTTCAAACGCCGGTTCAGCCGCAAGGACAATTATCTTTTCCTCAACCTTTGGTTCAGACACAAGGATAATTACTTTTTCCTCAGCCTTAGGCTCAGATTTCCTCTCGGGCTTTATCTCAGGTTTGGCAGGCTCCGCATATTTCGGTGTCTTGCCTCCAAATGCAAAAACCAGCCCTGCTGTAGTTGCTATGTTGTTGTATTTCTCCTGAATGTCCCTTATATCGACTCTGATGGCTATATTATCTGTAAGGAAATACTTAAACCCGACACCGATCTCACCCAGGATGTGGCCGTATGAGTCATCGTCAGGTCTCATGCGGGCATGCCCGACGCCTGCAAAGATAAATGGATTGAATGCTTTTTCCGGAATCAGATGATACAGCACATCTGCATGGAAAAAGCTTGCCCGATTCCCGGCATAATCAAAGGCACCTTCAAGGCCCAAATTCTTTGTAAAATTGTATCCGGCCCGCAGACCAATGCCGGCACTGTCCCTTTCATGCGAAAAATAGTACCCGACAAAGGGTGAAATTTCGATGCTTCCCTCCTTAATTTCGGATACCGAAATTTGAGGGAAAGATAACATAATAACTGCTGTAAGAACTGCTAACAAAATCTTTTTCATCTAAACCTCCTAAGTTTAAGTTTATGTTTGTGTTCCCTGTCCATTGAAATAAGAAGTATGGAAATTCCTGCCCTTCACCTCCCGCCATGCATTTTTCCAACATGCATCCCTGACAGGGGGCCTAAGACACCGAACACATTTAATAGCCATAGAATCACGACAATAACGACTACGACATTCAGAATTTTCTTTATGGTGGCTTGCATAGGTATATAGCTATTAATCAACCATAGAATCACACCGACAACAACCAAAGTAATCACTAATTGAATCAACGGCATATGGTTACCTCCTTTTGTTTAAATCGCCCTCTCATTTCGAAAGGTCTGTCTTGAGTAAATCCTCTATGAGTTCCATTCCCGACGTGTGTGACACAGTGTTGAACCGCAATTCAGGTTGCTCGCTCAGGAGATCCATGAGCGCGAGTATCCGCCGATGATTGTCTGTGCGGATGTGGCTCTCAAGATCCTTTTGTGTCTTCCATTCCTCCACCAGGATAAAGGTATTTCTGTCTTCTACGTCTTCATAGAGACAATAACTCAGGCAGCCCCTTTCGACCCGTACGGGTTCGAGCATACCCCGCATCGTTTCTAAAAGATCACTCCGCCTTTCAGGCCGGGCAATCATTCTTAATGTCGCAAGTATCATCATACCCCCATGCTTTTACGATTCAGACATCAGCTCCCGTTCTATCCTCCACTTAATGGAGTTCTTCATGCTAGTTATGTTTTCCGCTGTCGTGGTCACCATGCCCTCCAAGATCATGGCCACCGGAATCTCCTCGGCTTGGGACACCGGGTAATTCGTCACCCGGTACAACCCATCCGTGACCCGGTATAAAACAGCCGTAACACGAGATAAGCAGGCCAATGACTAAAATCAATTCGAGAACTCTCTTCATATTTTCTCCTTTAAATGCCAATACGTTTATTGATGCACCTATAACATCAAAAGCAATATTCTCGAGTGGTTGCTATTGTATCCAAGAGCAGAATCTATGCCAGAGCTGATGTTGAGAGGCGTGGAGTCTCTATCATGTTGGAAATAATGATGTTTCAGAGAAGACCGCGATGGGGGAATAATATTGTGAATAGATGCAGACTCCTGATATATCAGTAGCCTGCTGACATGTCAGGAAATTTTCTTGCTTCTCTGGATGCCCAGCCTTTGCATCCTTGATTCGAGTGTCTTTGGATTGAGGCCTAATACTTCAGCCGCGCCGTTCTTGCCGCTTACCCGCCAGCCTGTTGTGTTCAGGGCCTCGATAATATGCCGTTTCTCTACTTCTTCGAGGGTCATGGCCCGGACTGTTTTTGACTCCGCAATCTTCGGCACATCCACATGCAGCGTCGTTCCGGTGGTTATGATCATTGCACGCTCAACAACGTTTCTCAATTCCCTTACGTTGCCCGGCCAGGGATAGGCTTGCAGGGCCTCGACGCTCTTCTGAGGGATTGATTCGATCCGCTTGCCCATCCTCTTGCTGAAGTCCTTCACAAAAGACCATACGAGCGGCAGTATGTCCTCCTTGCGCTCACGAAGAGGCGGCACGGCGATCTGAAAAACGTTCAGGCGGTAGTAAAGGTCTTCCCGGAACCGGCCCTCAGACACGGCCTTTCCAAGATCGCAGTTCGTCGCAGAAATGATTCTGACATCGACCTTCACGGTCTGGGGGCTGCCGAGACGCTCAAACTCTCCGCTCTCCAGCACACGAAGCATCTTGGCCTGGAGGTCCAGCGGCAGGGAGTCGATCTCATCCAGAAAAATTGTTGATCTGTCCGCAAGCTCAAAACGGCCTGCCTGCTTTGACAGCGCGCCGGTAAAAGCGCCCTTTTCGCGGCCGAACAGTTCACTTTCGATGAGGGTAGGGGGCAGGGCGGCACAGTTGACTTTGACCATGAGCCGGCCCTTGCGGGAACTCAGGTTATGGATCGAATGGGCGATCAATTCCTTGCCGGTGCCGGTCTCCCCAAAGATTAAAACCGTTGAGTCTGTTCCAGCAACCTGCTCTATTTGATGCAAAGCGGACCTGATCGCTTCACTGTTGCCTACTATGTCCTTGTGTGTGTGTAGAAGACTGATTTCTTCCTGAAGGTAGAGGTTCTCCTCCTGCAATCGCTCTTTTAAGCACCTGATTTCCGTGAGCGCTTCCCGGAGTGACTCTCCTGCCTGCCTGTGCCCCTCTATTTCCTTTAAGAGCTGCTCGTTTACCCTGGTCAACTCTTCAGTCCGTTCTTTCACTCGCTGTTCCAGCTCGGCATGCGCCTTTTGCAGCCCCTTCTCTGCCTGTTTACGCAATGTGATGTCCCGGATGTTGCACTGAATAATTTTTTTGTTGTCAACCATGTAGACATTGCTGACAAATTCAACATCAATGAGACGGCTGTCTTTTGTTTGAAGCGGCAGATGTTCGTATCGCACATAACCTTTTGTCTGCAATTCTGAAAAGCGGAGCATGGACGCTGCAATGTCGCTGAAAGGACCGATTTCCCAGAGTTTCTTTCCTGAAAAATCATTGTGCGTGTACCCAAGCATTTTAAGTAAGAATGGATTAACATCGAGTATCTGTCCGGTATCCGCATCAAGAAGCAATATACCATCCTGGGCAGATTCAAAGAGCCTCCGGTAACGGGTTTCTGATACCTTCAGCGCCTCATCCGCCTGCCTGCGTCCGGTCCCTCTTGGTCCCATGTCCTCGACACTCAGGGGCAGTCCTTCTATTTCGCTCGTGAATTTCACTTTTGCTCTTTCTATATATTCCATATATGTGTATTTATCAAATTATCTGTCGTATGTCAATTGATTGCCCTTTTTATGCTGTCAAGCCAAAATAGATATGTCAGGTTTTATATTGGTCATGTTTTTATGTTCTCAAGCTGTCTATCGTGATAATGACTTAATAATATCAATGACAATAAAATACCTATCAATGCCCATCCCATATCCGACTGTGTGTCCCATATATATCCCTGAGTCCCTAAAAATGCTTCTGCTGCCTCTCCACTTAATTCAGCAATCAACCACTCGATGAGTTCATAAATAGCGCTTAATGCAAGGCAAATACTGATAATAAATGTAATAAGCCAATATTTATTCTCTACTACATTGTTTCTAATCAATATCTCGCGTGCTACTATCGCAGGGACAAAGCCCTGTGCAAAGTGGCCAACCTTGTCGTAATTATTTCGTGATAAATCGAAAGCGTCCTTCAGCCAATTAAATAATGGAACTTCTGCATATGTATAATGCCCGCCAATCATCAATATTATGCAATGCGCCAAAATCAATGCATATGCCAAGTTAGTAAATCTAAATCTTCTCTGCGTGATAATCAATAATACTAAAGCAATTAATGCAGGCATTACTTCAAGTGCCCATGTGTAATAATCCTTCGGGTCAATGCCTGACCATATTAAGACTATAAAAAATATCGAAAGCCACGTTTTAGTCATTAATCCTTCCCTTCCCCAACAGGGATGGTAAAGTAAAATGTTGATCCCTTCCCAAGCTCTGACTCCACCCAGATACGGCCGCCGTGACGCTCCACAATTTTTTTACAGATCGCGAGCCCAATGCCGGAACCAGGGTATTGGTCACCATGAAGGCGCTGAAATATTTCAAATATTTTTTTTTGGTGCTCCAGTGGGATGCCGATGCCGTTGTCGCGGACAGAGAATACCCATTCCTTGTCCATTTGCTTTGAGGATATGTGAATACGCGGTCTCTCTTCCCCGTGTGACTTAATGGCATTTCCGATAAGGTTTTGAAATAACTGGACCATCTGTATAGGGTCAGCCATCACCTTCGGCAGGGGACCGCGGATTATTTCGGCTTTGCCGCTTTCTACGGCTTCCTTGAGGTTTGCAAGTGCGATGTCCAGAGCTTCAGAGCAATCAGTCGGC
>QZJG01000017.1 GCA_003599275.1 Nitrospiraceae bacterium
TTTTCCGTCTTCAGGACGGGAAAACCGTTTTATCATCCCATTACCAATGAGCTGATCGGTGAAACAGAAGACCTTGTCGGAAGAGTAGAAGTTAATGAGGGAGTGCCCCGCGACGGACTGTATCCATGCGCGATAATCAAAGGTAACGTCAGTGCCGGCGACAAGGTGAGGATCACATCTTCAAAGGTCAGGCTCACGTTCTTTCAGGAAAGGAAATCGAACTGGTCTCTGTCGGAGGCATTTCACAGTTCTTTAAAAGATACGGGCCGCTTCGAAATACTGGAGACATATTCTCCGGCTTTTGACCCTGAAGAGCTGTCCCGGCTTTCAAGAGAGATCAACGCCGAAGCTGTCCTGTTATTATCGACCCCCGTCAAAGACGGAAAAGAATTTTTAAATGTGAAGCTATACTGGGCGGAAGATGCCAAAACTATCACTGAAATAGAAGATGCCGCCGGTCCTGCCGCCGTAATGCCCCCGCCTGCGGAAGAGTTCATATCATCTTCTTTCGAGGGAAAAGAGCCCTGGGGGAGCTTCAAGCTTCCTGCCGGACAGCTCTTTGCGATGGGGGACGTCGACAATAACGGGGCCCCGGAGCTTGTTGTAAGCGACGGCAGCAATATAAGCGTCTACAGTTTCAGGGATGAGCTTCAGGAATTATGGTCTATAAAGGGAAACTCCAATGAAAAGCACCTGTCCGTTGATGTTCTGGATTTAAATAACAACGGTGCGGCCGAGATATTCGTTACGTCTCTCGTCGGGAGCGGCGGGACAGATACAGGCGACGGCAAAATGAGGTCTTTTGTGATGGAATATTCCCCTTCAGCGGGTTACAAAAAAATAAACAGCAATATTTCCTTCTTTCTGAGGGTCATCGGAAAGACGCTTCTCATGCAAAAATTCGGTACGCGAAATGCCTTTGACGGCCCCGTCTATGAGGGAGAGTGGAAAAACGGGGACCTCCGGCCCGCAAAGGCGCTTGATCTCCCCTCAGGCGCAAACATATACGGCTTCACCTTTGTTGACTGGCGGAACAACGGGCAACAGCAGATTATGACATTCGACGACGACGGCCATTTAATCCTTTATGACGGCCGGAAACAGCCGGTCTGGAAAAGCGACAGGACTTACGGAAAATTCAATCTCTCTTTCAGCAGGACGACTTTCTCTATAGCAAACCCTGTCGTGACGTGGTCCGTAAGAGGCAGGCTTATCGCAGCAGGGACAGGCCGCGGCCAGGAAGTCTTCGTAGTCCATAAGATACCGATATCGACAACGGCGCCCGGACTCGGGATAAAGGAAGTGGAAGTCTATTCGTTATGGTGGGACGGAAATGTCATGGATGAAAAACTGGTACTCGGTGAAATCTCCGGCGCTGTGACCGATTACTGGACCGATGGTAAAAAGCTGTTCCTTATGGGCAGAATCGACCTTTTTTCATTTATCAAAAATGCCTCCGGAGGAGAGTTGTCCAGAGGCAACCTGCTTTACTATTACGATCTCGGAGAAAGATAACAGATGGCTGAGATATGAGATTGCTTCGCTCTGCTCGCAATGACAAACAACTTGTGAGTAGTGTCATTGCGAGGAGTAAAGCGACGAAGCAATCTCCCGATTACTTATAAACTCATTAATATGTCAGGAATCTTGCTTATGGAAGGACTCCCGGCAAGCGGGAGTGACGGCCCCGTAAGACATTTTTCATAAAGGGCAAGTAAAAACTTAATATATGGATATCAAACACATAGCTCTGATAATGGATGGAAACGGACGGTGGGCAAAGCTCAGGGGGCTGCCCCGGATCGAAGGGCACAGAAACGGGGTCAAAAAAGTAAACGAGATAATCGATGCGGCCCTTGAGCAGGGACTGAAGGCAGTCACTTTTTACACTTTCTCCATGGAGAACTGGAAGAGGCCTCCCGCTGAAATTAACGCCCTCATGCGCCTCCTGTCCAAATACATCAGGAATGAAATGCACAGGCTGCATGGAAAAAACGTGGTCTTCAGGGCCATAGGCAGTATTGAAAAACTACCGTCCGGCATACAGAAATTGCTGCGGGAGTTTGAAACATTGACAAAGGACAATACCGGGTTGATTGTCACGAGCGCGCTCAGTTACGGCGGCAGGACCGAGATAGTGGATGCCGTTAAAAAGATCATGAGAAACGGCGTCAGCCCGCAGGAGATCGACGAAAAGCTGCTGGAATCCTGCCTTTACACAACCGGCATCCCGGAGCCTGATCTGATAATACGCACGAGCGGCGAGATGAGGCTCAGCAATTTTCTCCTCTGGCAGTCCGCATATTCGGAGTTGTATTTCACTGATACCCTCTGGCCTGATTTCGGCAGGGACGAGTTTATATCGGCAATCATGGAATATAAGAAAAGGGAGCGCCGCTTCGGGGCGCTCCCTGAGTGAATGATTTAAAACGATAAGAAAGGGCCGACATTAACAATGCAAAACAAAGGCGGGAACAGCTCATTCGTAAAAAGACATATCGTGGCCGCGGCCGTTCTGCCGCTCTTTATCGCCTACATTTATTATCTGCCGCCCCTGCCCTACTTCCTCGCGCTGCTCACACTGGCTGCAATGTACGCCATGTGGGAATTTTATGTCATGTACAAGGTGCCGGCAGGGCTCTATGTACCCGGAGTATTAATCGGCGGGGCACTTTTTTTCATCTCCTGCCTCTACCCCGAATATTATGTTGACGGCATCTTTGCAGGCCTGTTCATTCTGCTGACCCTGCGGCTTTTTCTCGCATCAACGCCTGCGGGATGCATGTCGGAAATCGGGCCGGTCGGCGTCGGTTTTTTTTATATTGCTGGCTTCCTGAAATTCCAGTGGCTTCTGAGGTCCGGAGACCTGGGCCTGCAATATATATTTCTCCTTTTTCTATCAGGCTGGCTTTCAGACAGCATGGCTTACTACATAGGGACATATTTGGGCAGACACAAACTTTATCCCGCCATAAGTCCCAACAAGACCTGGGAGGGGGCGCTCGGCAGCGTAATCGGCGGGGCATTGGGAGCTGTCATCGCCATAACGGTTTTTGATATTCCCACTCTTTCCATTAAAGGGGCAATTGCAGCCGGCTCTGTTCTGGGGATAGCGGCACTGACAGGCGATCTGATCGAATCCATGTTCAAGCGGGACGCAGGGGTAAAGGACTCAAGCCGTCTTTTACCAAGTCACGGCGGGATACTCGACAAGCTCGACGGACTCCTCATCGCAGGACCCGTGCTTTATCTTATTGTGAGGCACTTTTGAAAAGACTTTCCATATTGGGTTCAACAGGCTCTATCGGCAAAAATACGCTCGAAGTAGTCAGGCAGCATCCGGACAAATTCAGGGTCACCGGTCTTGCAGCGGGCAACAGTATCGATATTCTCGAATCACAGATAACCGCATTCAGACCTGACATCGTAGCGGTATTTGACGAGTCCGCAGCGGAAGAGTTAAGGAAAAAGGACCTCCCTGTCGAAGTGCTTTCAGGTCAAAGCGGACTTTTGAAAATAGCCACCCTTGAAACTGCCGATATGGTGGTCTCCGCAATCGTGGGGTCTGCAGGCCTCATCCCTACTTATGAAGCCATAAAGGCAGGAAAGGACGTGGCGCTTGCAAACAAAGAGGCCCTTGTAATGGCGGGCGGCATCATTATCTCCGAGGCCGCAAAAAGGGGCGTAAGGATAATCCCGGTGGACAGCGAGCACAGCGCCGTATTTCAATGCCTGCACGGGAGGGACATGGATGAAGTCGAAAAAATTGTTCTAACGGCTTCGGGCGGTCCTTTCATGGGAAAGGACATTCATGAGCTTGAGAAGGTGACCCCTGAGGACGCATTGAGACACCCCACATGGGACATGGGCAAAAAAATTTCCATAGACTCTGCAACCCTGATGAACAAGGGGCTTGAGATAATAGAGGCGTGCTGGCTCTTTAATCTGCCGCCTGAAAGGGTTGAAGTGGTGCTCCATCCGCAGAGCATTATCCATTCGATGGTCAGGTTTATCGACGGCAGCGTCATGGCGCAAATGTCGACCCCGGACATGAAAGGGCCTATAAGCTACGCACTTTCTTACCCCCGGAGGCTTGGCGGAATTTTGCCGGGACTGGACCTTGCGCAGATCGGGACCCTGACTTTTGCAGGACCGGACGTCCGTAAATATCCATCGCTGTCTCTGACGTATGACGCGATCAGGACGGGCGGCACTATGCCGTGTGTGATGAACGCGGCCAACGAAATCGCGGTGGGTGCGTTTCTCGACGGAAAAATCCCCTTTACCGCCATTACGCGCGTGGTCTCCCTGGCAATGGCCGGGCATGAAGCCTTAAAAACTGATAATATTGAAGTAGTGATCGAGGCATCTGACAGGGCAAAAGAGGATGCGTTGAAAATAGTGGAAGACTTAAGAAAGAAATAAATAAATATCAAGTGAGGAATATTAATAAATGACAATATTATGGGCGGTAATTTTTTTCGGACTGTTGATTTTTTTTCACGAGCTCGGACACTTCATCCTTGCAAAGATAGTAAATGTAAAGGTGCTGAAATTCTCCCTCGGTTTCGGTCCGAAGTTAATAAGCAGAAAGATCGGGGAGACCGAATATATGATCTCTGCAATACCTCTTGGGGGCTATGTAAAACCCCTCGGCGAGGAGCCGGGGGAAGAAATGAACGAAGAAGACAAGCCGAGGGCCTTTAATTTCCAGCCCGTCTGGAAGAGGCTGCTTATCGTCATTGCCGGGCCGGTTTTTAATATCTTATTGGCATACATCATATTTCTGACCTTCCTCGGCATCGGACTTCCCGTGGCGATACCGGAGCTTAGCAGTATGACTGCCGGCATCGAAAACGTCGCGGAGGATTCTCCTGCCATGAAGGCAGGACTGAAAAAAGACGACACTATCATCGCGATTGACGGAAAATCAGTTTCAGACTGGAATGAAATGGCTGAAGTCTTTTCTAAAAGCCCCGGCAAAGAGCTTGCGTTGAAAATAAAGCGTGGCGGCGAAATTATTGATGTAAAGATAATCCCCGAACCCACAAAGGCAAAGGACGAAAGCGGAAAAGAGATCGTAGTCGGAAGAATAGGCATTTCCAAAAAACTGGACGCAAAAATAATACAGGGCAATGGTATATTGGCTGCACCGTTTAAGGCGATAGAGGCGGTTTATCACTGGTGTGCCCTTACCGTCGATGTGGTCGTCAAGCTGTTTACCGGCGCAGTATCAAGTAAACAGGTCGGTGGGCCTATATTGATCGTGGATGCCGCAGCAAAGGCCGCCGCTGTGGGCGCGTTTGCCTATTTCAATTTTATCGCGGTAATAAGCATTAATCTCGCTGTGCTCAACCTGCTTCCGGTCCCTGTCCTTGACGGAGGGCATATCATGTTTTTCCTCATTGAGGCCTTCAGGGGAAGACCCCTGAGCGACAGGGTGATGAGCATTGCAAATAAAACCGGCATGGCCCTGCTGCTGCTTTTAATATCATTTGTCTTCTATAACGATATCGTAAGAATTGTCGTGCCGTGGCTGCAAAGGACCCTGGACAAGTAATTTCCCGTAATGACCAGACCGCCGACAATAAAGAAACAGACCTCATCGGGCGGGGTCATATTCCGCAAATCAGGGGATGCAATTGAGGTCGTTCTCGTCTCGGTCAGGGGTGGAAGGGCGTGGTGCCTTCCCAAAGGCCTGATCGATAAAGACGAAGACCCGCCTGCCGCCGCCCTGCGTGAGGTCAGAGAGGAAACGGGACTCAGGGGAGAAATTATCGACAGGATCGGCCAGATATCTTACTGGTACTCCCTGAAAGAAGAGTTGATCAAAGTCTATAAGACTGTCCACTTTTTCCTGCTGAAATTTATTGACGGCAGCACAGACGACCATGACCACGAAGTGGACGAGTCGCGCTGGTTCCCCATAGATGAAGCGATCGGCACCCTTTCGTACAGGAGTGAAAAGAAAATCATGCAGAAGGCAAAAGAGATGATAGCGTCTGCGCAGAAATCATTTTGAAACTGCGGGAGATTCCGGCAGACCGTTCACATTACAATCTTTGACCAGAAAACCACTATATTTTTTTGTATAAAAAGGGCACAAAGAATTAAATATGATTTCCGCAACTTTTTCAGCGCCTTCATTCGTATAATGGGAGAAATCGTAATAATACCTTGAGTCTTTGGGCATTTCGCGGGCCAGATCAATAACAAGGACATTCTCTTTTTCCCCTGTCTGCCTGACAACGTCGTTATAAAGTTCCAGTCTTTCCCAGGCGAGGGCACCGTTTTCTTCGCTGCGCTTATAAATTATTGCCAAATCTATATTTGTGACCGGATCTATAACATTTCCATAAAGGGCCGGTTGAGTGATAAAAACAGGTTCTATCCCGTTGCTTCTGGAAATCCGGATAAGTTTCAGTATCCTCATTTCATAGCTTTTAAGAAATTTTTTGTGTTTTTCAATTGCACGCTGTTTGACTTCTTCAGGAAGCTCCAGCACCAGGCTCCTGTTTAAATCGAGCTCCGTATTGTGATCAACCCCGACTACCGTAGCCATATAATATCTGTAAAAGTTCAGCAGTACGGCGAAAAATTCACTGTTATTTGAAAGCGCCCTGCCTATTCCCTTGAGAGACATGAAATATGCTTCATCTTTCAGAATGGTCTTATCGTCCTCGAAATCCCTTCCCTTTTCGTTATTCCCTTCATCGTTTATGCCGACGAGAAAAAGGACATTATCAGGCTTTAATTCAGCTACATAATCTTCCATCATTACGACATGTCCATATGTGGAATGACCGTCAAGTCCGGCATTGTTTATCCATATATTCCTGAATGCCTTCTGTAAATGTTTTCCCAATACATCAGTCCATGTTTTACCTTCAGTCAACAATGAACATTCCGTTGTGCTGCCTCCGATGGTTACCGTGGTAAGATGCTTATCAAAATCATCCGGCGGTTCTTCGCCTCTGAATCCCAGAGAATTCGTGTGGAGCATGATGGTCTTGTCCAGTTTTGTGGCATTCTCATTTTTTACAATATATTTCTCGTTGGCCGACAGGACAATTTTATCGCCCTTGACTCTGAAGGCAAAGGGGTTGTAAATCCTTAGAAAAATTTCCGCGGCAATAAAGGACATTATGGTCCCCAATAAAATCATTAACAGGTTCTGGGAAATATTTTTCAGTTTATTTTTCACTGTTATGTTCCTGGGTTGTTAATATAGACAATAAAAAGCGACACCTGATGGTGTCCGGGATATCATTAACTGCGATATTTCCGTATTACCGCAATATGTATTGTTTGGAGATGTTTTACCTGACGGGCTTTGCGGACCGTTTTCAGAACTGAGTTTCATGCCTTCTTTTGTTATTAGAAGGTTCCTCTTGAGTGAGCCAGTAACTCCGGGCGTTTTTATTATGGTCCCGGCTGAATTTCCTGTCTAAAAAATCCTTGCCGACTAATTTTGATATCAAGCTCATTGGAGTGATTAAAAAATAGAACAATATTATAAGCAGTACCCTTGTCATAAACCAGCCCATAAGGACTGCCATTGTCATCCAGGCCTTCTGAAGAGGTTTCAACACAGTCGGAACGACAAGACCGGAAAAAATTAGAAACAGGGAGGCAGCCAGGAAATAAACATGGTAAGGTTTTTCTTTCCACCAGAGCAGACCCCCCAGCAATCCTAAAACAATGCCGACCGACAGGCCGAATTTCCGGAGATCGCTCTTACTGCTTTTAATCGTTTTTATTTCATCTTTAAGCATGACGCACCCTTAATCCAGTTCAAATTTTTTCTGCCAGTCAATGTCGCCACTGAGCTCTTTCTGCTGTTTTTTATCAAGCAGAATATTTTCCATTATCAGGTAATCCATATTGGTACGCATAAAGCACAAAAAAGCATCCTCCGGCGTACATACGATAGGTTCACCCCTTACATTAAAAGACGTATTAATAACGACGGCGCAGCCGTATTTCTCACTGAATTCAGATATCATTTTGTGATATAGGGGATTGGTGTCCTTACTGACTGTCTGGATACGGGCCGAATAGTCGACGTGAGTAATTGCCGGAATGCTTGATCGTTTAACGTGTAATTTATCAAGCCCGAAACGACGTTGTTCTTCTTCCGTCATTGATATCCTTATTTCCTCTTTCACGGGGGCCACAAGAAGCATATAAGGGCTTTCACTGTCTATATCAAAATAGTCTGAGACCTTTTCTTCGATTACTGAAGGAGCAAATGGCCTGAAACTTTCACGGAACTTTATTTTCAGGTTCATCGTTTCCTGCATTTGGGGAGAACGCGCATCTCCGATTATCGACCTCCCGCCAAGTGCCCTCGGGCCAAACTCCATGTGTCCCTGGAACCAGCCTATTACTTTTTCATCTGCTATTAAATCGGCAATTTTTACCGGGACTTCTTCATCTGCTAATTTGGTATAAGGAATAGCATTTTTTTCTAAATACCTGACGATATCACTGTTGTCAAATTTCGGACCGAGATATGATCCGCGCTGAAGGTCTTTAATGCCATCCACGGTTCTGTTATTCTCTAAATATTGATACCATGCAAACAATGCCGCTCCGAGGGCATTCCCGGCATCGCCGGCAGAAGGCTGGATCCAGATTTTGTCGAAAATATGCTCCCGTAAAATTTTTCCATTGCCGACGCAGTTCAGCGCTACGCCTCCGCTAAGACAGAGGTTTTTCTGCCCGGTCACCTGACGAACGTGACGGGCCATTCGCAGCATTACCTCTTCGGTAACTTCCTGAACAGAGCGGGCAAGGTCCATCTCCCTTTGAGTCAGCGACGATTCCGGTTTTCTTCGAGGTCCGCCAAATAATTTGTCGAATTTACCGTTTGTCATCGTCAGGCCGACACAGTAATTGAAATAATCCATGTTTAATTTAAACGATCCGTCTTCTTTTAAATCCATCAATTCCGAAAGGATGGCATCCTTATATTTGGGTTCGCCGTAAGGGGCCAACCCCATTACTTTATATTCGCCGGAATTGACTTTGAATCCTGTGTAGTAAGTAAACGCGGAATAAAGAAGGCCTAACGAATGAGGGAAATGCATCTCTGCAAGTATCCGGATATTATTGTCCTTGCCCACTCCATAACTTGTTGTGGCCCATTCTCCGACACCGTCCATAGTAAGAAAAGCCGCCTCCTGAAAAGGAGAAGGGAAAAAGGCGGCCGCCGCGTGTGACTCGTGGTGTTGTGTAAAAAGGATTTCCCCTTCATATCCAAGTTCTTTTTTAATGACTTCCTTCATCCAGAGTTTCTTTTTTATCCAGACAGGAATAGCTTTAATGAATGAATTAATGCCTGCGGGAGCATAAGCCAGGTATGTTTCCAGAATACGCTCGAACTTTAAAAACGGTTTGTCATAAAAAACGACATAGTCCAAATCCGTAATTGACAGATTATTATTCCGGAGGGCATACCGGACTGCATTTATAGGAAACGCTTGATCGTGTTTTATTCTCGTAAATCGCTCTTCCTGCGCTGCAAATTCAAGTCTTCCATCTTTTACTAAGCAGGCAGCGCTGTCATGGTAAAAAGCTGAAATGCCGAGAATATTCATAAACTTTTTTATGATACCATAAATGGGAAGCAGGAATAAACAGGGGAAAATATAAAACTGTCCATGCTCAAGTGAGTATCTACTCTTTCTTTCTTGAAAAAAACATGACCGTCCTGGTCAGCAAATCTTCTCTGACAAACCCCCTGGTTTTCAATTGACTTTCGATTGCTTCAGTCAAAAATTTCTCACCCTCGGTGGTGGTTTGTTCCTCAACAACCTCCATGTAAGTCCTGAAAATTTCCCTGTATTCATTTATTTTTAATTTGTTTAAATGAATGTTGACCGGGTATTTATTTTCCCTCAAATGGTCCCACGGAGGGACCCTGGATGAGGGCGCCTGGTCAGGGTGCAGCCAGTCAAGACAGATACCTCCCGAAATACTCGGGAACAGATGAATATGAACAGCGGCAATGCCTGACGGTTTAAGTACACGGTTTACTTCTTTAACAGCGCCTTCGAGATTGTCGATATGCTGAAAAACCACATTGGAAAATATGAAATCAAAGCTGTTGGATTCGAATGTCATTTCGGTCGCATCCATTATTCTCGTATCGAGGTTATTGAACTCAATGTGTTTCCCGTACTCTTTGGAGAGTTCTCTAAAGAACTTTTTATCGAACAGAAAATACCGGAAAAGCGACTTTACTGCACGTTCAAGTCCATTGACCTTGATAATTTTCAATAAAATCGAGGAGGTCATCGTATAAGTGGGAACATCGATATCTATACCGGTGACTCTGGCGCCACCGGCATGGAACAGGGCCACCTGTTTGGCAAGCTGTCCGCAACCGATATCAAGAATTCTCGCTTTCCCGACTGAAATACCGACATATTTATCCAGATACCCTGACAGACGGTTATGATGCATAATGGTTTTTTTGGCGTCTGCAAAGCCCTTTTCCCTGTATCCGTTATATAAATAACGGTACGAGTCAAGCTTACTGAATAATGGCAACCCTTTTTTGCTCATAACTGTTTTCATGTCGTGGTTCCTTTGGATATTACCCGTTTTTTATTTCAGAAAAGCCTTATATGAAAAACAATTATATTATACCTGTACAGGCTGAATTAATTCTATTCATTCCGGGGATAGAGTTGATGTTTTATATTTCCATCATTCATAATAGCTGCATGAATCCCACATTCAGGAAAGTCCATTCGGAAATCCAGAGAGGCATGAAGCTCTCCAGGTGCAGGAAGTGCGGCTGCATGAGAGGCACTCTGGCAAATCTCAAGGCGTCCCTCCCATTATTGAAAATGAAAGATGCGGGGGAGCTGCTGCAAAGTGTTGATGAATGGTCTGAACAGCTCGAACCCCAGGCATATCCGTGCTTCGGATGCAAATACTGCATCCCGCCCGAGGCAATGACCATCCTCACCACAAAATATCCTGCGCTGGCATCATCGACACTTTCAACCTGTGAGATAAAAGTCAGTGATAATACATGGCCATGTGTTGAAGGGGAATATACTGTTCTCGACAAAACGGCCCCGGTGGCTGTCTCCACACTCGCGAGCGTTGAGCTCGAAGAAAAACTGGCAAAGCTCAAACCCTCCGGGCTATGTATTGTCGGCAAGACCGAGACGGAAAACATCGGCATTGACAAGATCGTAAAGAACGTCATCTCTAACCCCGCCATAAGCTTTTTGATATTAGCGGGGGAAGATACTGCAGGGCATCAAAGCGGCAGGACGCTTTTGGCATTATGGGAAAACGGCGTAGATAAAGACATGCGCGTAATCGGCTCCAAAGGCAGACGCCCTATCCTGAAAAATGTGACATCTTCTGAGGTGAATGCCTTCCGCAAACAGGTCATGATAAAAGACATGATAGGTTCGGTTGATACAAGGGCAATTGCAAAGACGGTAAAAGAGCTTTCACTGAAAGCAGTCCCTGCGAAGGCAGCATCAGGCTGCGGATGCAGCGGCAAATGCAACACTCAACAACCTGCTGTCAAAGCTGCTGTCAGTTTATCAATAAAGAAGCCTGTTGCAGCCATTCCCAAAGTTACGGCAACGGAGCACGGCAAAAATGTAAAGCTGGACAAGGCGGGTTATTTCGTCATCATTCCGTCAAAGGAGAACGGGAACATCCTTATCGAACACTATTCTTACGACAACAAACTGCTGAGAAAGATAGAGGGCAAAACCGGGCGTGACATCTACTTCACAATAATCAACAACGCCTGGGTTACGGAATTAAGCCATGCGGCTTACCTCGGTAAAGAACTCGCGAGGGCGGAGCTGTCCATCAAAAAAGGTTTCAAGTTCGTCCAGGACGGGGCGTAAAATAATTCAATTATTAAGAATTACGAATGAAAAATCAAGGAATACTTTATTCTGATTTTATCTTCCACAATTCTTAATTCCTAATTTATAATTTTTAATTTCCTGATTCTTGATTATTGTTATGGGCAAAATAACCGCAGTGGCCAACCAGAAGGGCGGCGTCGGCAAAACAACCACGGCCATCAATACGGCCGCCTCGCTCGCAGCCTCCGGAAAACGTGTGCTTCTCATTGACACTGACCCGCAGGGGAATTCGTCAAGCGGGCTCGGCATAGACAAGGACAACCTGAGCGGAAGCCTCTATGATCTTTATACCGGCTCAAAGAACATAGACGAAATCATCATGGATACAAGTCTTCCCT
This sequence comes from Nitrospiraceae bacterium, assembly GCA_003599275.1. Classification (GTDB taxonomy): domain Bacteria; phylum Nitrospirota; class Thermodesulfovibrionia; order UBA6902; family UBA6902; genus SURF-23. The sequence goes on from QZJG01000017.1 coordinate 12,254, forward strand.
CTCTCATGATTATACCTTCCAATATAGAGCTTATCGGGGCCGAACTCGAGCTTTCAGCGAAGGACGGCAGGGAGACGTTCCTGAAAAATTCCCTTGAGACAATCAGGCATCAATATGACTACATACTCATCGATTGTCCTCCGTCACTCAGCCTCCTGACCCTGAATGCGCTTGTCGCTGCGGACACACTGCTCGTTCCCATGCAGTGCGAATATTACGCACTTGAAGGAATAAGCATGCTGCTCAGGACCTTCAATCTTATAAAAGACTCCTTTAACCCGTCACTTGAAATAGAGGGGATACTGCTCACCATGTTTGACGGAAGGAATTCCCTCGCCAATCAGGTCTCCGATGAATTAAAGAAGCACTTCGGCGATAAGGTTTACAAAACACTGATACCGCGAAATGTGACCCTTGCCGAGGCCCCAAGCCACGGCAAACCTGTTATACTGTATGACGTCCGCTCAAAGGGCGCACAGAGTTACCTCGAACTTGCAAAGGAGATATTGGGAAATGAAACCAGCGCTGGGTAAAGGCCTCTCGGCCCTGATACCCGATAAAGGGAAGGGGAAAGCGGGCGAGATACTTGAGTTAAGTACAAACGCGGTCATGCCGAACGAGTATCAGCCGCGAAGGTCCTTCAACGATGCAGCGCTGAACGAGCTTGTTGCCTCGATAAAAGAAAAAGGCGTGATCCAGCCTGTAATCGTCAGGAAGATAGCGGACGGCTCTTATCAACTGATTGCGGGGGAAAGAAGGTGGAGGGCCTCCAGGATGGCGGGCCTTGCCAGCATCCCCGCTATTGTAAAAGAGGCGGCCCCTGAAGATGCGCTCGAACTTGCTTTAATAGAGAATATCCAGAGAGAAGACCTGAATCCCCTTGAAACTGCTGAAGCGTTTCACCGGCTCATAAACGATTTCAGCCTGACGCACGACGACATTTCAAAAAAGGTCGGGAAAGACCGCGCAACAGTGACCAATTACCTCAGGATACTCAAACTGCCATTTGAGATCAAGCAATGGCTTGCGGAAGGCTCTCTGAGCATAGGCCATGCGAAGGCACTGCTTCAGGCAGACAACCCGAAGCTTCAGATCGAGATCGCCGGCAAGGTAATAAAACACGGTTTGAGCGTAAGAGAGACGGAGGGACTATGCAGGAAAGGTCCTTCAGTTAAAATTCAGGCCTCAAAAATAAAGATCAGAGACCCACAGATAGCCTCGCTCGAAGAAAAAATGATGCACAGCCTCGGCACAAAAGTCCGCCTCATCCACAAGTCCAACAAAAAAGGCGGGAAGATAGAGATCGACTATTATTCCCTCGAAGAACTGGACCGGCTGCTTGAGATATTGTCAGGCTGAAAATTACAAGCCACTGATCACCCGATTGCATCAAACGCGCGGACGATCCTCTTTTCCCTCTCAACCCTGTTTACCGGCAATTCCCTGAACTCTGTTTGCGCCATTAAAACAACGAGCTGTTCTTTCGAAGGGATTGCCGCCGGACTTTCACCGATTACATTCCCTGAAACAGTGTCGAGCACAATCGCATCCATACCGTCCGTTATGACCGTAAAGGGTATCTGATAAGATTCAAGCAGGCGCGCACACGCAAGTGCATGTCTTTCCCTTGATACCACTGCGTCTGCGGAACATATTATCGAGACAAGCCTCATGCAATCGATGCTGATAACGATATCAACTTTTGATTTTGCCGTTTCACCGTCGACCGTAACGTCAAATTCCCTGTCGGTCTCAAGCTCGCTGTCCGAGTAGCCTTTCGCCTCAATTAAAAAACTTTCAACAATATGCTTCACCGACATCAGGTCAGAATGGGCGTTTCCAGCTTCATCTTTTAAAAGTGATTCGATCGCCTCGTTTCTGTCGTTAAATCCTTCAGGCAGTTTATATTCCATTTCTGTCTTTCAGCCTCTATCAGGGCTTCTCCCGTTTTACGCAATTCAGCAACCCGCCGGCGAGTATTATCTTTCTCTGTCTCTCGCTCAATCCATGTTCCGCTTTGTATGTCTCTCCCGTTTTGAGATTTTTAAACGTGACCTCTGACGATTCCCTGACATCTTTTGCGAGGGAATAGAATTCCAGTTCGGTATCCTGATTAATGGAATCGTAAACGTCCGGAGAAACTGTCAGCGGGAGGATACCGAAATTTATCAGGTTGTCCTTATGGATGCGGGCGAAGGATTTTGCGAGCACTACTTTAATACCGAGATACATCGGCGCAAGCGCTGCATGCTCCCTGCTCGATCCCTGACCGTAGTTAATGCCGCCGATGACAATTCCGCTGCCGGATGATTTTGCCCGGCCCGGAAATGTTGTGTCCACCTTTGAAAATACAAATTCGGATATCGCAGGGATATTTGATCTCAGAGGCAGGATCTTTGCGCCTGCCGGCATAATGTCATCGGTAGTGATGTTGTCGCCCACTTTCAGAATGACCTTTGCCTTTAATGATTCCTCAAGGGCGCTTCTGACCGGCAAGGGCTTTATATTGGGGCCCCTTTCCACCGTCACCTTTTCAGGCTCTTTTGAAGGAGGCACTATCATGGAGTCGTCTATAACGAACTCATCCGGCAGGGTGACAGTAAAAGACTCCTTCATAAAATCACGCGGGTCGGTTATTCTCCCTGTAATTGCGGACACCGCTGCCGTCAACGGACTGCAGAGATAAACCTGGTCGTTGGCGGTCCCGCTCCTGCCGGGAAAATTTCTGTTGAAGGTCCTGAGGGAGACGGTCCCGGTTGCCGGGGCCTGTCCCATGCCGATGCACGGACCGCATGCGCTCTCCATGATTCTCACGCCTGCCGCTATCATGTTCGACAGGGCGCCGTTTTCGGTTATCATCCTGAGGGCCTGCCTCGATCCGGGACTTATCGTCAGGCTCACGTCCCGGTGTATTTTATAGTCCCGGAGTATCTGCGCTGCAAGCATGAGATCGGAATATGAAGAATTGACGCAGCTTCCGATGCACACCTGTCTTACCGGAATCCCTTCGACGTCTTTTACCCGCTTTACATTGTCGGGACTTGACGGGGCCGCAATCAGAGGCTCAAGCGCATCGAGGTCTATAATTATCTCTTCGTCATAAACTGCGTCGGCATCCGGCAGGAGCTCTGTCCAGTCTGCCTCCCGTTTTTGCGCTTTGAAAAATGCCTTTGTCTGCTCATCCGAAGGGAATATCGAGGACGTTGCCCCAAGTTCCGCCCCCATGTTGGTTATCGTCGCCCTTTCCGGCACTGTGAGTTCCCTTAGTCCGTCACCGGCGTATTCCATTATTTTCCCTACGCCGCCTTTTACGGTAAGCCTCCTGAGGACTTCGAGAATTATGTCCTTTGCAGCGACCCCTGTCCGGCATGTGCCCTTCAAAATGACGCGCATTACTTTAGGCATCACCATATAGAAAGGCTCTCCCGCCATAGCGAGGGCAACGTTCAGTCCTCCCGCGCCTATGGCAAGCATCCCGACGGCCCCGGCATTAGGAGTATGGCTGTCCGAGCCGAGGAGCGTCTGTCCGGGTCTTGCGAATCTTTCGAGATGGACCTGATGGCAGATGCCGTTGCCGGGCCTTGAAAAATAAAGCCCGTATTTTGCCGCTATCGTCTGAAGGAACCTGTGGTCGTCCGCATTTTCAAAACCCGTCTGGAGCGTATTATGGTCTATGTAACTTACCGAAAGCTTTGTCTTTACCTTCGGTATCCCCATAGCCTCGAACTCAAGGTACGCCATAGTGCCCGTAGCATCCTGGGTCAAAGTCTGGTCAATTGATATCGCAATCTCCTCACCGGGTTCCATATTTCCCGATACAAGATGTGATGCTATCAGCTTCTGCGCTATGTTCATGTAGTCAACTCCTTTGGGACCTTCGGTATTTTTTACAGACATAAAACCTTTCTAATTTAACATAACCGGAGATTTTTTCAGCAGCCGGTAATACTCAAATCCGGACAGGGGATTGTCATTTGCGGCCCTTCGCTACACCAGACTGTTCTTTACTGCATAGTGTGTCAGCTCGGCGTTGTTTTTCATTCCCATCTTCCCGAGAATACGGGTACGATAGGTGCTTACGGTTTTCACGCTCAATGACAGTTCTTCCGATATCTGCGTTGCCGTCTTTCCGGAGGCGATCATGCACAATACCTGATACTCACGATTGGAAAGATCTTCATGTGGCAGTTTCTCAAGATCAATCCCTATCGCGGACGCCAGTTTCTCGGCAATTGACGCGGTGACATATTTACCGCCGCCGCGTGAAACTTTTCTTATGGCCCTGATCAGCTCTTCCGGCGCGCTTTCTTTTGTAAGATACCCGGCGGCGCCGGTCTTTAAGGCGCGCACGGCATACTGCTCCTCAGGATATACGCTTAAAATAATAACGGGGACCTTCGGCTTTTCCTGTTTCAACTGTTTCAGAATATCAAGACCGCTCCTGCCCGGCATGGATATATCCATAAGTACCAGGTCATAATTATTTTTATATACCTTTTCCAATGCCTCCTGTCCGTTACATGCCTCTTCAACAGCGTATTTGTCCGAAGTTTCCAGGAGGATCTGTCTGATCCCTTTACGTACAATTGCATGATCGTCGACTATAAGGATATTTATCAATTGATGCTCCTTTCTGAATTAACCGGGATATTGACCATCACAGTCGTCCCGTTATTCTCTCCCCCTTTGATCTCCACCCTGCCGTCCCACGGGAGGACCCGCTCCCGCATACTGACCAGTCCGAAAGAATAAGGGCTTGAAATCTGCTCCCGTGAAATACCCTTCCCGTTGTCTGTAATCACAAGTTCTATATCGGAAAGACCAACTTTTAAATTTACCTCGATCCTCGTTGCATCCGCATGGCGGACAACATTTGTTATCGCCTCCTGGAAGATCCTGAAGATGTTTGTAGCAAGCTCTTTATCCGGAATAATATCATCGGGTACCATATTGACTTCGCATTCAATCCCGGTCCTTTCCTGGAATTCCCTGGCCTGCCATTCAATGGCTTCTGTAAGTCCGAGGTCATCCAGCATCCTCGGTCTCAGCTCTGATGAAATCCTCTGTATCGTTTTGTTCCCCGTCTCGACGAGCTCTATCATCGATTTTATCTTTCCTGAAAATGCCTCCTGGTCTCTCTGTAAACGGCTGCGCAGCCACGTGAGATCAATCTTCAGGGCGGTCATCAACTGCCCCAGCTCATCGTGGATCTCGCGTGCGACCTTTCCCCTTTCTTCCTCCCGCACCGCCTGCAAATGCCCCGTCAGGTTGCGTAACTGCTTATACGATTCCTTCAGCATCCTTTCCGCGTTCTTGTGCGCAATAGCGCCGGCCAATGTGTCGGCTGCCGCCTGCAAAAATTCAACTTCCCACTTCTCCTGCCTGTGCATCTCCTCTAAAAAGAGCACTATTACCCCTGTCACTTTACCTTTCGACAGGAGAGGAACATTGTAATGTCCGTGGGGGGTCATCCCTTCATAACAACCCTCGTGCCGTTCATCAAGAGAATTTGCAAACTGTATCCTGCCGCTTGCCGCGGCCTCTCCGCAAAGGCACCTCCCGAAAGGGACCCTGAAACATTTTTCCCGTAAAGGCGCGGACAGGCCCCTGTTCGACGCAAGCGCCAATACTTCCGTCCCTTCTTCAGTGAGAAAAATACCGCCCTTTTTAGGAGTAAGAAACGGGATGGAAAGTATTATGTCGAGACCGCCGTTCAATAATTCATCAAGTGAAATGTCCTTCAGGGACAATTGAAGAAGTGAGTTGAGGACCTTCTGCGTCAGATAGTTCCGTTTAATCCCGGCCTTTGCAATCTCCTGCTGCGTAATGTCATATATGTATATCCTTACGGTTCTTTTATCAGGTACAAAATGGCTGTATTCACCAAACACCATGCCGCCGAATCTTACCTCATGATATGAGAATTCCTTATTACGGGTGTCCGGACCCGATGCTGTTTCAGGTATATAAGGCGGCAGGATTTCACGTCCCCTGATGCCTAATTCATTTACAAGCTTTCGCGCAGCAGGGTTCAGATAGGTTATATTGCATTCCGTATCACATTCAATTACGGGATAAGGGCTCTTCTGAGGGAAAGAGGCGAGGTTTTCAATCTCTTTCAACATCAATATATTATTCATGGCAAGTGAAACAATGGCCCCGAAAGATGAAGCCAGCCCCTCGTCTTCTTCGGTAAATCTTCCGGCCGTCTCCCCATGCGCTTTTGAAGGACAAGAGTATTTATCCGTAAGATAGAGACTCCCGATGACCCTGCTGTGCAGAATAACAGGCGCACCGAGGAAGGTCTTCATCTGAAGATGACCTTCAGGAAAACCGGCCGAGGCAGGATGCCTTGATACATCATCAACCCGGACTGTTTTGCTGAATTTCGCTATATGCCCCAAAAGTCCCTTCCCGGCCGGAAGACCGCATTTCTTTTTCATATCTTCAAGTTTGTCCTGCTCAATGCCGGAAGTTACAAAATATTCATATCCGCCTTCATTATTCAAAATGCCTATTGCAGAATACCTGCATCCTGTAAGCTTGCGGGCGTTATCGGCAATCTTCCCGAGGAGTCTTTTAATATCGAATTCCGTAAAAATGTCCTTTGATATCTCATGAAGGGAATCGAGGTTCCGGGCGAGTCTTATATTTTTATTTAACTGTGTTTCCAGTTGCACATGTGCATTCTCAAGCTTCTTGCCGGTCTCCCAGTTAAATATCCTGAGCATTCCGCCTACCGCCCATGCAGCGGTCATGGCGCAAACAGCGCGAAAAACCTGAACAGGTATCTTTAATGTCGAGAGGAATGAATCCGTATTGATGTGGCTGGAAGGGAAAAAGCCCCCTTTGGGACCGATCAGACCGCCAAGTGTCCCGTAAATTAAAAAAGACACCCCGCCAAGCAGGAAAAACTTTCTCACATTTAACGGCTGCAGGGTCTCCCGCCTGCCTTTGTAATACAGGTGGAACCCGAAACCGGCAAGCACCCCGCCGGGGAAGCCGAGAAGATATCTGGTCCAGATACTGCCTTCCCTCCAGAAGTCGGCTGATGTAAGACCCAGATAAAGTATGGAGCACGTTATCAGCGGCAACAACCACCATCCGAGGACAACGGACATCTTCTTCTGCCATTGAGGGGAATCCTGTGTATGAATGTTGAAAAGCTGCCTGCCGAATTCAAACAGGAAAAGATATGATGCTGCAAGAACAAACCAGCGGACGAGATCCAGCAGAGGATGCCGCCCTCTGATTATGGCCCACATGTCTAATTCTTCATGTATTCCGTGGGTGATGCCGAACGCGGCCAAAAGCCATAAGATATCGGCAAGGGCAAATTCGCTCCCCTTTTTGGGTTGCAAAAGGATGGCAGCTCCCATCACGAGGAATGCAAACCCGTAGATAAAGAATACGATATCGAGGTTCTGCTGGAACCACTGAGAAAGCAGGTCCATTTCTTCCAAGATAAACTCCGTGATTTCTCTTTTACAACGCCCTTTAACAAGAAGACCGCTTTATTTATTCGAAGTTATGATAAATAGCTTGCCCCCGAGAATGCAAGTTGCACGGATTTTCTGCATAGATTTTTTTTTACGGAGATTGCTATACTTACGTAATTTTCAGGGTATATTAAAACGAAGGGATTCCATTTGAAAGGTCTTAAAAACTTCATAGTGTTAGGGACAATAATCGGGACTGTCACGATGTTTTCGATTGTGTATCTCCTGGTGTCCTACTGGCATGAAGACAATGTGAGGACCGAGGCCCACGACATATCAAAAAACATCGCCGATACAACATCCAATACCATATTCCATGTCATGAAAAAGGGATGGAGCAGAAACGATGTGAAAGACGTCCTGGAAACCAACAGGGAATTGTTCAAAAAGGCGCACTATTCCGTTGAAGTATACAGGGGTGAAATAGTCGAAAAGCTTTACGGAAGGATCAAGCAGCCCCTTATGGACAAAGAAGCGCTGGAAGTCCTCCACAGCGGCGATGAAAAGGTGCTGGAGACAAAAAACACAATCAGGTATCTCTACCCCCTGAAGGCAAAAACGGAATGTCTTGAATGCCATACAAACGCAGGCACGGCAGATGTGCTTGGAATTATAGATGTGGAAAATGATCTGGCCCCCACTATTAATGCCGGGAAAAAGAGGGTCAGCTTGATCCTGCTTTTAATCTTCCCTGTCCCGATTTTCGGCGCATTGATAGTCTCCAGTATAGTCTCCAGAAAAATAACTGGATCGTTGAACACCCTGCAGAAAAGAGTTGAAAGCATAAACAGCGTAAAAGACCTCAAACTGCTCGCAATGAACGACATAGACCTTGCCTTCAGGGAATTCAACGCGCTCTTTGACGGGTTTAAAAATACGGTCCAGAGGTTAAGAGATGTAGCGATAGACAAAGACATCCTGGAATTCGAGATAAGACTGCTCGAGAAGTTCATAATAACCTCGGAGCTGGTCAAGGACTGGAAGGACCATATAAAACACATCCTGATCGAGATCAACAGGATAATGGAGGCGTATTGCCTTTTCTCCCTGTTTGTAATGAATGATGAAACTTATGACATCGAGATATTCTGGAGAAATACCCCGTCACTGAACACACGGGAGACCATCGAAAGAATAATCAGGCAGAAACTCATGGCGCATCCCTATTTCAGGAATTTAAACGGATTGAATATTGTCCACAATGTCGTGCTCCCGCTTTCCAACCTCCCGGAGCTCAATGAAGACGCGCTGGAAATGCAGACAAAGACCTTGATGCTCGATTCCCCGAGGATCGGCGGGATCATCGGGATCGGGGTCAATGTGGACCTTTCCTTTGAACCCACGAGGGCGCTCGTGATAGAAGGCGTCCTTACAACACTGCTGAACGTTGTCGGCTCCGTAAAGGCAATATACAAGTACACGAAAGACCTCGAGTATTACGCAACGAGAGACCCGCTTACAAATCTTTTCAACCAGAGGGTGTTCTGGGAATTGCTGGATTACGAGACGGAGAGGGCCAGAAGGCATAATTACAAGTTCTCGGTTTTGGTGATCGATATCGACAATTTCAAGGTAATAAACGATATATACGGGCATATCTTCGGCGATAAATTTCTTCAGGGGGTCAGCGCCATAATAAGAAATATCTTCCGAAAAGAAGACATGGTCGCACGATACGGCGGCGATGAATTTGCAGGCGTGATCCTCGATTCCGATGAAGAGAATGCCTATCTTGTGGCAAAGAGGATCAAGGAAGGGCTGAAGGAATTCTCGCTTAAAGCGCCCGACGGTGTTGCGGTAAAGGCCACGGTCTCCATCGGCATAGCCGTATTCCCAAGCCACGCAGGCTCACCGAAGGATTTATTTCTCCTCGCAGACAGCATGGTGGGCAGCGCAAAATCATCGGGGAAAGACAGGATACTTATCCCTTCCACCGAGGACATAGCAGACGTCTTCAAACATGTGAGCGAGAAGAACATAATAATCATGAGCGCCATAGAAGAGAAAAAGATAATCCCTTACTTCCAGCCTATCATGAACGTTAAAACGAAGCAGATCGAGGCCTACGAGACGCTCATGAGGATCGAGCTTGATGATAAAATAATGTCCGCCGCAGAGTTTGTGGAGTTGGCGACCGACATCGGCGTAATAAACAAAATGGACACCATACTCATGGAAAAGGTATTTGAAAAGGCGTCGGAGATGAATTATACCGGCAACCTGTTCCTGAATATATCGCCGAAGGCCCTGATATTCTCCGAGTTCCTGCCGAATATCCGGAGCATGGTGAAGAATTACCGTATAAACCCCGCGAGAATAGTCTTTGAAATAACGGAAAGAGATACGGTCAGGAACCTCAGTCTCCTGGAAAAATTTGTCCTGGACCTCAAGTTCGAAGGGTTCAAGTTTGCCATAGACGACTTCGGGTCGGGCTTTTCTTCATTCCAGTATATTAAGCTCTTCCCCATTGATTTCGTAAAGGTCGAAGGAGATTTCATCAGGAGCATGATCGGAAGCGGGAATGAAGTGAATATGGCAATAGTCAACAGCATCTCGACATTTACCGCACAGGTAGGCATCAAGACCATTGCCGAGTATGTTGAAGATGAGGAAATTTTAAAGACGATCGGGCTTATGGGCATTGATTACGCCCAGGGATATCACATAGGGAAACCCGCCCCGGAATTAAAGCATATCTGAATTACTTCATCACCTGGTTCAACTCGAAAATCGGCAGTAGCACTGCGGCGACGATGAAGCCGACTACCAGCCCCATTGTTAAAATAAGCACCGGTTCGAGGAGTGCGATGGCGCCCTGGAGTTTTCTTTCAAACTCAGCTTCATAAGAGTCAGCCGTTTTTTTGAGCACCTCCGCGAGTCTGCCGGTCTGTTCCCCCGTAGAGATAATTTGCAGGAGCGTGGGCGGAAAGCCTTCCAGGCCGGCCGAAAGCCGCGCGCCCTGGGAGACGTGGTTTTGGGCGGACATGATTTTATTTTCAAGAACGACATTGCCCGTTGCCTTCGCAGTCAACTGCATCGCCTTTAATATCGGTAGACCTCCGGAAAGAAGAAAGCCCATCGTCATAGTGAAGCGCAGCATGTAAAGTCCCATAAGAATGCCAGTGGGGTCTTTGAGCAGTATGGAGTCGATCAACTCTTTTCTTGTCCTTTTTATCCTTCTGTACAGGGCGATGCAGCCCGCAACCGCTGCGAGCATCAGCCACCAGAAATTTTTAAATGCAGAGCTTGTCCATATCAGGACAACGGTAATGAAGGGGAGAGAAGCCGAGGTGTCCTCAAATATTTTGGTTATCTTCGGTATGACGAATGTGAAAAGGAACATCACGATAAAGACACTGACGCAGGCCATGAAGACCGGATATATGAGGGCCGTACTTACTTTGCTTTTAATGTTTGCCTCGGTCTCGAGGAAATCGGCCAGCTTCATAAGCACGTCGGTCAGCGCGCCTCCGCTCTCGCCGGCCGCTATCATGCCGGTATAAAATTCGGGGAAGACAGAAGGATGGGCCTGCATCGCGCGGGCAAGCGTGGCGCCCCCGGCGAGCCTGTCTTTAATGTCGATCATGACTCCCTTCCATATGCCTTTCTGCTCCGAGGACAGGGCGCTCATGGCTTCTATGAGGGGGACCCCAGCGGACATTAAGGTGGAAAGCCTCCTTGTGATGCCCGCTAAAATAAAGGGGGAGAATTGATTGAACAGGCCTCTTTTTTTATATGAGGGGGCCTCTTCCGAGATTTCTTTCGGGAATACGCCTTTTGCCTTTATCTTTAAAGCGGCGTCTCTCTGACCGTCTGCCTCGATAACGCCTTCTGTTGCGGCGCCTCCGGGGTCGTATCCTTTATATTTGAAAACGGGCATATAAAAAGTTGTTAGTTTTCATTTGTCATTGCGAGGTCGATACGACCGTGGCAATCTTAATGAAAAGGCGAGATTCCTCGCTGCGCTCGGAATGACATTTTTTTATAGCTGGATCCAGGAACATATTATGTTTCACTGTCCCTCTGCGTCACTCTCAAAACTTCCTCTATTGTAGTAATGCCTTTTATGATCTTTTCGACTGCGTTCCTCTGCATGGTCCTGAACCCTGTTTTGATCGCCGCGGACCGTATAGTCTGTGCGTCTTTTCTTTCCGAGATCATGGTCCTTATCTCCGGGGTGATCTGAAGGAGTTCATAAATGCCTGTCCTTCCGAGATACCCCTTTCCGAGACATTTATGGCAGCCCTTTCCGCGATAGAGCTGCGCGGGCGGGGATTCGACCCCGAGATAATCGGTCTCCCGGCTTGAAGGAGCATATGGTCCCCTGCAGTGAGGGCAGATCCCCCTGACCAGTCTCTGGGCGAGCACGCTCACGAGAGACGATGCAACGAGGAACGGCTCTATTCCCATGTCCATGAGTCTCGTCAATGCGCTCGGCGCGTCGTTTGTGTGAAGAGTGCTCAGGACGAGATGACCTGTAAGCGATGCATGCACGGCGATCTCCGCGGTTTCGAGGTCTCGTATCTCTCCCACCATCATGATGTCCGGGTCCTGTCTCAGGATGGACCTCAGTCCCGACGCGAACGTCAATCCTATCCTGGGGTTCACCTGCATCTGCCCGATGCCGCTTAGCTGATATTCGACAGGGTCTTCCACCGTGATGATATTTCTCTCTTCGGTATTGAGCCTCAGCAGCGAGGCATAAAGCGTTGTGGTCTTGCCGGAGCCTGTAGGACCCGTGACAAGTATTATCCCGTTCGGCCTTGAAAGCGCCTCTTTAAACCCGGTCAATATGGAATCCGAAAGGCCTAACATTTCGAGACTCAGCACGCCTGCCTGCCTGTCCAGAAGCCTGAGTACGGCCCTTTCGCCGAGGGCAGTGGGAATGATCGAGACCCTGATATCGATGTTCTTTCCGCCGGCGAGGAGCTTTATCCTGCCGTCCTGGGGAAGCCTTTTCTCCGCGATATCGAGGCCTGCCATAATTTTTATCCTCGAAACAAGGGCGTCCTGAACAATCCTCGGCGGGTTCAGTACCTTATGCAGGATGCCGTCCACCCTGAACCTTACATCGATCCCTTTTTCGTATGGTTCAATATGAATGTCGCTCGCCTTTTCCTTTACGGCCTCCATCATAAGGGCATTCAGCAGTCTTATGATCGGGGCCTCTTCCGTAAGTTCGAGCAGGTCTTTCGGCGACTCGAACTCGGTGGCGACCATGGTCAAATCTTCTCCCTGAATATCGCCCATGACCTCATCCATGCTGCTCGTCCGGCTGTATATGCGGTTTATCGCATCGAGTATTATCGTCTCCCCGGCAAGGACGGGATGGGGTTTAAGTTCGAGGCTTCTCGCGAGGTCCCTGAGCGCAAAGACCCCCCTGTTGTCTGCAACGGCCGCCACCAGTTCGCCGTCCTGTCTGCGCAACGGCAGAAAGGCGTTGCCTTTGACATAGGCAAGAGGCAGGTCCTGCAGTAGGGAGAGTTCTACTTCATCATCTTTTATAGCAGTTATGTTCTCCATAAAGTATCAGGACGGGAGGTCAGTTGCCCGGTGTCATTATCCGGTCCCCGTCATCGGTGTTTGTCCTCTGACGCGGGGCGTCCTGCATTTTTACCTTATAATTAGGCTCGGCGTAGAGGACTTCCGGGAGGGAGGAAAAATCCTTTACAGCGTCTTCAACCTCCTGGTTGAGTTTGAGTTGAATATGATAGACGTTTATGCCCGTCAAATGTTTTATGACCGACGCGCCCTTTTGGGCTATGATTTCCAATGCCCTTTCCTTTGAGACGCCGTCCCTGAATTTTACGAGGAGCTCACCTTCGCTGTAGAACTTTTCCCTTTCTACGAATGTCCTCTGCTTGTCCTCTGTGATCTTCGCAAGCTGTCCGGATTCCTTTACCACATGCGGGGAGAGAAATACTAAAAGGTTGGTCTTGTTCTTTGTTACATTTTTGGATTTGAAGAGCCAGCCAAGTACAGGGATGTCTCCCAGAAGCGGCATCTTCGATATCCCTTCTTCATCTCTTTCCTGCATCAGGCCGCCGATGACAACGGTATGCCCGTCCCGGACCACTACCGATGTCTTCGTCGAGCGCTTGGTAGTCGTAGGCCCGATGGTCGTGAGGACGTTCTCGGTCGTGTCTTTAAGAGCGGATATCTCCTGGTAAATATCGAGCTTGATGTAGTCGCCTTCTGCTATCTGGGGAGTAAGCCTCAGGGTTATGCCGACGTCCTTTCTCTCTATGGAGCTCAGCACAGTGTTGGTAGTGGTTATGTCGCGTTCCCTTTTTGATATGAAGGGCACGTTTTCGCCGACCACGATCTCCGCCTCTTCGTTGTCCGAGGTGAGTATCTGGGGGGTAGAAAGGACATTTATGCTGTCCCTGAAATCATTCAGGCTGAAGAGGGCCGCAAACCCCGGAGAGGTAAGGTTTTGCGTAGTTACCGTCCCGCTCGAAGAGATTGAGGTCACAGGGATGTCGAGGAAATTCCCCATGCCGCCGACTGTAAATCCCGTAAGTCCGGTTATGATGGAAAGTAGGGTGTCCGTGCTGACATTTCCAAAACCGCCTATCGCAATAGGGTCGCCGTTGCTTTTTGCAGTTGCCCTCCATTTGGTCCCGAGGTCTCTCAGCCTGTCTATGGAGGCCTCAACGATCATCGCTTCGACATAAACCTGTTTCCTTCTCCTGTCGAGCGTTTTGATGACCTGTGCGATATTCTCATAATCCGACGGCGGTGCAAATACAATGAGAGAGTTGGTCGCCTTGTCGGGTGTGATGTTTAAGATGGGCGCCTCCGGGGCGGGTTTCTGTTTGTCCCGCATGGCGGCCTTGTAAGACAACTGGAGGTTTTTTATTATGCCCTCAAGCACCTTGGCGAGGTCTGTCGCATCGGCGTTTTCGAGGAAGTAGACGTTGATCCGGGCCTGTTCTTCCTGGGCATAGGGCTGGTCTATTAATTTAAGTATCGACATGACCTTCTCTATGTTCGTGGCGGAATCTACGACAAGCAGGAGATTGCTTGGGCCAAAGGCCGACAGATGTCCGTCTTTCGATACCACCGGGCGGAGAAAAGTAACCGAGTCTTCGGCCTTGATATGCTGAGTCGGGATGAGCCTTGTAATGTACGCCTCGTTGACGGGCAGCTTTTCCTCACTGGATACCATCCCTTCTTCTTTCGCCTGCGAAGCGGGGATGATTTTATAGGTCTTCGGCCCCGTCGGGATGATGGTATAGCCCTTAAGGCTCAGCACCGATGTAAAAAGCGAAAAGGACTCGTCGATGGAAAGCTTTGTCGGGGCTATTATGGTTATCTTTCCCTTGACCCTTTCGTCAAAAATAAAATTATTGCCGGTTATCTCACTGATGAACTTGATCACCGTCGGGACATCGACCTCCACAAAATTAAAGGCGATGTTCTGCGCGGGCTTTCTGTCTTGAGAGAAAGACGGCGGGGAAGCCGTAAAGACAATTAAAAAGACAAAACAAAAAACTTTAAAGCTTTTCATATCGGGCCTCTCGTGTTTACTTCATATATTTTAATGTTCGGACGGTTATTGTCCTCCGGACAAGGCATTATCTCATCCGGTAATTCATCGACATGCTCTGACCGCCCCTTATTATATCAAGACTGACATTATTCATCCCCCTAAGCGCGGACATCGCCTGTATCGCGACCTCGGGGTTTGACATTTCGAGCCCGTTCACCTTCAGCAATACATCGCCGTTTCTCAGTCCCAGACTGTGATAGATCCCATCCTTGACAACCTCGCTAATCGTGAAGCCTTCCTGCCTGCCGTCTTTTATGTTCGGCAGAAGTCGCGCGTCGGTAAGTATCTGTTCCGGGTTTTCAAGCGACTGCCGGACCTTCCGGCTGTCGAGGATGTATTCCCTCTCGCCGACCTTCTTTGCAAAGGACGCCTGTTGAGAGTCGGGCTTTTCCTGCGATGTCCCGGAGCTTATGACGTCCGGTATCGAAACCGTATGAGTGACCGAATTTTGTTCTATCTCGACCGAGGAACCGCCGATCTTTTTCAGTATGCCGTAACCGAATACATTCTCGCCATAGGTAAAAACGTCCTGTTTGCCCTGCGACTCTGACCTGTCTTCCAGTATCGCGTAACTCAGATTTTTGGGGCCGACCGCCGTCCCCATAAGGACGAGGCTTGAGAGATTACCGGATGGAGCTTCCCCGTCCTGAGAGGCTGTGACGGGAGTGAGCGTCATGGGGGGCCCGAAGGGATTTTTCTCCAGGACGGGTGAATAATGCATCAGGTTTTTCCTGACGGGCATCTTCCGGCCGTACTGCCTGTCCGCCGTAACCGGCGTAAGGTTTTTTTTTGAAAGAGTGACGCCGATAAGGTCCCGGATGAATAAAAGCGCTGAGACAAGCATCAGAGCGCCGAGAAAATAGTTGAGATGGTGGAGTTTTCTTAAGGGAAGTTCAAACATTTTCAATTAGCTTAAACATTTGCCCGTTCCCTGTCAACAAGACCATTCCAGTCTATTTTTTTATAAAAGCATCAATGGCCTGAGACAGTCCCGACACGTCCCATATTCTTGCCGGCAACAGATCATCTATGCCGCTTGTCAAAAAAATATTTAAGCATCATGGACAGGAGTCCAACGGAAAGCGGACCAATCAATCGACTTCGTCGACCTTCACAAGTGTCCCACGTTTGGAGCCATACCGGAACACCGTTATGCCCTTGCAGCCTTTTTCATAGGCAAGTAAAAAGGCCCTCTCTACATCCTCCCTCGGGGCCCTGTGTTTGAGGTTTATGGTCTTGGACACGGCGTTGTCTGTAAATTCCTGGAAGGCGGCCTGGACATCTATATGATCTTCGGGAGGTATTTCATGGGCGGTAACAAAAAGCCTTTTAACGTCGCCGGGGATTTCTGCGGACCCTCTCAGATTGCCACTGACGCTGATTTTGTCGATAAGCTCCGGGGTGTAAAATCCCCTCTCTTTTGCGACTTGGATGAAATACCGGTGTACCTCATAAAGCTCCGTATCGAGGACGAGCCGTTTGTAAGCTATGGCAAAGAGAGGCTCGATGCCGCTTGAACAGTCTGCTATTAATGACAGGGTGCCAGTGGGCGCAATGGTTGTAGTGGTTGCGTTTCTTAATCCGCCCTTTGAGGTGAATTCAGGCGTATCGAAAATGGAATTATGAAAATTTGGAAACGCGCCTCTCTGACGGGCGAGCCCGGCTGATGTCTCGCGTGCGTGGTCTCTTATAAAACCCATCACCTCGCGAGCAAGTTTATACGCCTTTGGTGAATTGTACCTGATGCCGAGCCTTATCAGCATATCGGCCCATCCCATCACCCCAAGCCCTATCTTACGGTTGCCCTTGTGCATGTTCTCTATCTCCGGAACGGGGTATTTGTTGGCATCGATGGCATTGTCCAGGAATCTGACGGCAAGACGGACAAGATCAGCTAAATGGTCCCAGTCGATTTCACCCCCGCTATACCCACCCTTACCAAGGGGGGGATGGGGGGGGACAGCTTTTATCATCTTAGACAAATTAATCGAGCCGAGGACGCACGCCTCATAAGGTAAAAGGGGCTGTTCACCGCAGGGGTTCGTGCTCTCGATGGTCCCAACGTGCGGCGTGGGGTTGTCCCTGTTTATCCTGTCGATAAATACAAGCCCGGGATCGCCGGTTTCCCATGCGCTCTCCACCATCTCACTGAATACCTCTTTGGCCTTCAGACGTCCCGTTGCCCGCCCGCTCCGGGGGTTTATCAGATCATATTCCGAATCCTTTTGAAGCGCCTCCATGAAGGCGTCCGTCACAGCTATCGAGATGTTGAAATTGAGCAATTCCTCTGCATGACGTTTTATTTTAATGAACTCCATGACGTCAGGATGATCGACCCTGAGTATTCCCATGTTGGCGCCTCTCCTTGCGCCTCCCTGTTTTATGACCTCGGTCGCAGTGTTGTATATCTTCATGAATGAGACGGGACCGCTCGCTATGCCTCCGGTCGATCTTACTACATCGGCCCTCGGTCTGAGTTTGGAAAAGGAAAAGCCTGTGCCACCTCCGCTCTGGAGTATAAGCGCAGCGTTCTTGAGGGTGTCAAAAATGCTCTTCATGGAATCGTCAACGGGAAGGACGAAGCACGCGGCCAACTGCCCCATGTCTTTACCCGCGTTTATCAGCGTGGGGGTGTTTGGGAGAAACAGCAGGCCGCTCATGGCATCAAAAAATTTCGCCTCCCATTCCTCCGCATTTCCTCCGTAAATCCGCTCGGCGGATGCGACGGCGCGGGCCACCCTGCGGAACATCTCCCCTGGCGTTTCCCTGATGTTCCCCTGCTCGTCTTTGAGAAGATACCTTGTTCTTAAAACCTTAAGCGCGTTCTCCGAAAGGTCCATGAAAAGATTATATCAAAAATAATGAGTGACTTTTATGTCCTTTATTTGTTATATTTTCCCATTGGTTTTCTGCTTCAAAACCATTCAAAGACAACTTGCATGGAGGAGACTTGCACAGGAGGCTGGTTCTTTTCAGTTTGATATTTCTTATTGTCTCTAACGTAATTCCTCTCTATGCACAGGCCCCCCCGCCTGAAAATGCAGGAAGCAATAAAATCACCCTCAATTTTGACGATGAAGACGTATTCGCAGTAATACAGACGATCTTCGGCGATATACTCAGGGTAAATTATATAGTTGACCCACAGGTAAAAGGCAGAGTGAATCTGAGGACCGTCACTCCTGTAGCAAAAGAAGACATACTTCCATTAATGGAGGTCATATTAAGACTTAACGGCATCGGCATAGTAGAGGAAAACAACCTTTACAGGATTGTCTCTCTAAGCGCAGTGCCCAGGGAGCCTACCGCGGTCGGAATAGGAAGAGAGGCGGAAAAGGTTTTCATTACCGGCAAGGCGCTGCTTCAGGTCGTCCCTGTTAATTATATCTCATCTTCCGAGATGGTCAAAATTCTTACGCCGTTTCTTTCTGCCAATTCGGTCATAGTAGACGTCCCCAAGAGCAATCACATAATCGTCGTCGACACTGATGCCAATATAAAAAGGCTCCTGCAGCTTGTAGAGATATTCGACAGCGAGCGCCTCAGGAAAATAAAGCCGGAGGTATTTGTTTATCCCGTTCAGAACAGCAAGGCAAAGGACGTGGCCTCCCTGCTTCAGCAGATATTTCTGGGTGCAAAACCTTCTCCGTCGGTCCCTGCGGCGCAGGAAAAATATCCCGCTGCGACCCCGCCTGCACAAACATCGCAGCCGCCCGCACAGCAGCAGAAAACTGCCTCTACTGCAACCGGCGGCGGCACACTGGTTTCCGACATCACCACTATTTTCCCTGACGAAATAACAAATACGGTAATAATACTTTCGACCCCTGAAGATTTTGCGCTTATAGCCGAGACCATAAAAAAGATAGATATCGTCCCGAGACAGGTTTTGATAGAGGGTCTGATAGCCCGGATAAATCTGACTGACGATCTGAAGTTCGGGATTGCGTGGTCCATTAAGGACGTCGAGATCAAGCCTTTCAATAAAGAGTATAATCTCGACATAAGCAATATACCCGGTGAGATAGACCTGAGCTCGGTACAGGGAGCGGGGTTTTCCATCTTCGGCATCGACACAGCCGGGAAAGTCCGGGCCAAACTCGAAGCGCTTGCTACGGAAGGCAAAGGGACTGTCATGGCGGCGCCCCACATCCTCGTCTCCGATAACCGCGAGGCGCGGATACAGGTGGGGCAGCAGATCCCGATTGTGACATCCGAGACCAAACCGGGGGCAGGCACGGACATAGTGCGTACTGTACAGTATAAAGACATAGGGATAATATTAAGCGTGAGACCGCAGGTCAATAACAGCGGTCTGGTGTCCCTTGAGATAAGCCAGGAAATATCGAGCGTTGCTGCCGCTACCATTGGCGGCGAAGTCGCGATAGACAAGACCGAAACCACGACGAACCTCGTTGCGCAAAACGGCGAGACAATTATTATCGGCGGCCTTATAAGAGAGGATGCCACAAAGGCCAGGGAAGGCCTGCCGTTTTTGAGTAAAATCCCCATACTCGGGTACCTTTTCAGCAGCACAGAAGACAGCAAAGACAGAACAGAATTAATCATCCTCCTTACCCCCCATGTAATCAGGAACCGGTCGGAAGCGGCAAATGTGACGACAGACTATATTGACAAGTTCAAGGATGCCGCCAGGGATGAAAAGATAGAAGAGTTCATAAAAGACAAAAGCGGCAAAGAGCCGGATGTAAATATTGAAAATCGGGAATAGAGAGTAGAAGTTAATGGCCCCGCCAAGAGCAGCGCTTGTCAGTCTGATCCTGTTTCTTCTTGCCTTACCTCACATATCAGAGGCGCAGTATGAATATACCGAATTACTTCCCGATGACTGGATTTCTGCAGAGGCCCAAGCCATAAACAATGACGGTATTGTGGCCGGATGGGGTATGGATGAGGACGGCAATATTCGGGGCTTTTCTTACAGCGGAGGGACATTCACAACATTACTGCCCTCAGGGTGGGAGTGGGCAAAAGCGCAAGGCATCAATGACAGCGGTGATATAGCGGGAAGTGGTGAAAACGGCAGCAGTGTTCTAAAGGGCTTTATTTTCGATGGCAGCGCTTACACGGAATTATTGCCGTCAGGCTGGGACAGCGCTGAAGCTGTTGATATTAACGATTCAGACGTCGTAGCAGGATGGGGCAATGACGGCGATTCGATCAAAGGCTTTATCTATGATAGCGGGACTTATACTACAATAATTCCGACCGGCTGGACGTCAGCCCAGGCAGTCGCCATAAATGAGAGCGGTGTTGTAGTCGGATGGGGCAATGACGCGGATGAAACAGAAAAGGGTTTTATTTATGACAACGGAAGTTACACAACGATAATCCCTCCCGGATGGTCTTTTGCTGAGGCCCTTGCCATAAATGATGATGGAGACGTTGTGGGATGGGGAAGCGGAGAAGGTTTTCTCTATAGTGATGGAAGCTATACCGAAATAATGCCTGACGGCTGGACATGGTCCGAAGCACATGGCATTAATAGCAATGGCGATATTGTCGGGCTCGGTCGAAAGGATGCCGAAGATAATGATATAGGTTTTCTTTACAGTGATGGAACTTTTACGGAAATATCACCTGCCGACTGGTCCGAAGCCCGCGCTTTCAGTATAAATGACGATGGAGTTATAGCCGGTTCGGGAACTGATGCAATCGGAGACAAAGGTTTCATCGCCACCTTGCAGGAGCCCAATATCAGCATCAACCCTCTCAGCGTCAATTTCGGATCTGTCCCCATCGGGGAAATTTCAACATCAGAGACACTAACGGTTTCAAACACCGGGACCACCGGCCTTGTAATCAATTCTGTTACGTTGGGCGGGGCCAATTCCGGAATTTGAAGTCCTGCTTGAAGATTGCACGGGGCAGACCATAGCAGTTGGGGAAGATTGCATCATCAGAGTAATATTTTCATCTGTTTCAACAGGGTCAAGCAGCGCAACACTGAGCATTACATCCAATGACCCTGATACCCCGGGATTTGTCGTGCTTTTATCTGCGACGGTAAACGACTCCGGCGGAGAAACGGCCCGGGGGTGTTTTATAGCAACAGCGGCATTCGGCTCATATTTTGAACCAAACGTCATTGTGCTGAGAGAGTTCAGGGACAAATGGCTGATCGCGGATTTCGGATTTAGGGTTTCGGATTTCCATATTAAAATTCCCAATGTGTTAGGCAGGGCATTTGTTTCTTTTTATTACAAGTATTCCCCGCCCGTTGCAGATTATTTAAGGATGCACGAGCCCTTGAGACTAACGACAAGATGGACGCTTACGCCAATCGTCTACTGCATAAAACATCCTGTGGACGCTCTCATGTCATTTTTCTTCGTTATAGTGGCAGCATACTTCAAAAGAAGGCGATGCATTAAGGCTTAACTGGTGAAATGACCAAATGATAGTGGTGATTTTACCAGTTAAGGCTTCCGGTTACCCTTTATTACATGAATTCCATATATTGCGGTTGCCTGATTATGGTTTGCCAAACCGGTTGTTCCGATTTTTGTGCTGTGGCACACTCATATGCTGGCACATTTTTGTGTAATGTCACATTTTTTATCATTCCAAGCTAATTATTCATCTCTCAACATGTTGATTTTTAAGTTAATTGAAAATATGAACTTTATTTTACCCCTTGGCATGTATTTTGCGTCTACATGAAACTGTAAAAACAATTATCAATCAGTAACATTCAACATACAAAGAACAAAAAACAACAAGGAGGAGGAACAAAATGTTTAAAACGTCCAGAAGTAACTCACTAAAAAGGATCGCGTTCCTGTTATTGGCCCTAAGTCTTGCCGTAATCCCTTCTTTATCGGAGGCGGCTTATACTTATGAGTCTTTTATCCCGGAGTGGTCGGAAGCGGTAAGTTCGGCTGTTATCAATAATAACGGATATATTGCAGGGTATGACTCTTACCTCAGAGGTTTTTATTATGACGCCGGGGGAGATCCGCATGAGCTTTCAGCATTAAGCTCGTGGAGTTATACCTGGACAACCTCTATAAATAACACCAACAACATCGTAGGCTATGGCGAAACCGGAGGCGGCTCCTGGAAAAGCTACCTCTACGATACCGGCGCAGACAGTTATAAAACTGTAGCTGATGGTTTGTCAGGCGCAGAAGCTTATGATATAAACGACAGTAATTATGTTGTGGGATCAGGTTACATGGACTACGGCGATGGCGATATCAAGGTTGCTTTTACTTATAATAATGCCGACTCCTCGTATACATCGTTACGGTATGAAGGTACCTCGAATTGGACTTATGCTAATGCAATCAACAACAGCGGGATTGTTGTCGGAGGGGGCGACAATGGGACAACCTTAACGGGTTTTGTTTATAACGGGGCCTGGACTTCATTGCTGCCTGACGGCTGGGACATCGCCGAAGCCTCTGACATTAACAACAACGGTACAGTTGTAGGCAGAGGATCAGGTGGCTGGTTTTCATACAACTATGGCACAGAAGGCGCTGAAATTGTCACTCATGCCTTACCTGCCTGGATTACTTCCGTGGACAAGATCAACATCAATAACAACGGCAACGTAGCAGGCTGGGGTTACGATACGGACGGATACGTGAAAGGCTTCTTCTATGACGGCACATATACCGAAATCATACCGGATGAGTGGCTTTCGGCCAGCGCTACCGGTCTCAACGACAACGATGTTATAGTCGGTTATGGTATGGACCCCGATGGTATTACAAAAGGGTTTATTGCTACCCCGACTTCACCTGTAGCACCCGAGCCGGTAAGCACCATTCTCTTTGCAGTGGGCGGGGCGGTATTGGCAGGACATCGCTTTCTCAAAAGAAAGAACTAAGAAAATTACAATCACTACTTTTTAATCTGCCTGCGGGGCCTTAGGTTTAGAAACCGGTTGGACCGCAGGCAGTTCTCTTTTCTTTGAAGGCGAGAGCAGGTTGACCGTTATTCTCTCCTCGCCTCTTACCATCACGATCTTATCAGGTTTAATCTCTTTCAGGACAAAGCCGTTTATCTCATCACCTTTTTTCAGCACTCTCACCCGTTTTCCCCTGCCCGGAGAAGTTACAGGAGAATTTTTGTCTTCAATATAAGCAAGACTTAAGTCTTTTGTTACTATTGTCCCGTAGAGGACAATTTCAGGCTTCGGCAGGGGCTTTTCTTCCTTTTTTTCAACGGGGATGGTCCGTTCCGGATGAAATGGATTTTTCTCGGCAATTATAAGATATTCCGTAAAGGACGGATTCTGTTTTTCGGTTGATGCCTCTACTTTGCCTTCAACTATTTCTCCTGCTGAAGGCAAGGCATAATCAATATCATTCTTTAGAGACGGCATAACGAAATGATACGTCCACAGGACGATTGCAGTCAGCAATATTAAATTCAAGAGATTAATGTTCTTTAATAAATATTTCATCAAGACCCTCTCCCGTGTACGTAACCCCCATGTATAATCACTTCCCGCCGGTCATTGCGGCCACACTCATTTTTACTACCAGTTCACGCGGGTTCTTATAGTCCTTTATCCTCACATCCAGATCTTTAACAAAAAGAGACGGCGTATGCGTTTCAATGGAATAAATTGCATCGCCCAGCGCCCTCACATCGGGCATAGCGGCATCGATACTTACGGTTATGACCTTAACACTTCCCATGTCCGCAGCCTGACCGGGCATCTCCCCTGATATCTTACCGCCCCTGCCGGTTATAATGCCTTTAACCATGTCCTGAAGCGCAGCAGATACGATGGAATCGGTCTCCCCTTTCAACAACTCAGAATTAAAAGATTCTCTCCTCTGCCGTTGCGCCGCAAGCTCGTTTTCCATCTGCGGTATTCGTGATATAAGGTCAATGTATTTTTCAAGGATCTTTGTCTTCATCTCCTCTTCTTCCCTGATTGACGATAGTTCCGATTGGCTCCTCAGATAGCCGTACTGATAAATAACTATACCAAGCAGGACTATTATTACAGGCAACATAATAATTAATGACTTAGAAGCCTTCATTTGTCAGACCTTCTCCTCCTGCGTCATTGGCTGTCTCTGTTTCCTTTGCGCCTTCAATCTTCATGCGTATATTAAATCTGTCAACGCCTTTTTTTGAATCCCTGACTGTTTGAGACGCAAATTCTACTTTATGGAAATATCCCGATGCCTCTAATTTCGGCAGCAGCCCGGTAGCAGATTCGGCAAAACCCTCGATCTCTGCTGCGGTCCCGGAAACATGCATTCTCGTAAGCCAGGCATTTTGCGGAAGCAATGAGGTTATCTCCCTGATAATATCCACTGAAGGCTGCCTGCCCTCCCTGAAACTTTTCATATCGGAGATTTCTTTCTCAACTTCCTTTATCTCTTTTGCAAGTCTTTCAAACTTGTTGACTTCTTTTTTCCTCAGCGACAGTTCACTCTCAATCTTTGCGAGCCTCTTTTCTTCGTTTTTAAGCGGCATAATCATGGAAAGGAAGCCAAGCGCAACGATTATAAGCAGAAGTATTGCCGTAAAGGCAAGCGGCGTTTTCTGCCTCTCATGGACTCCTTTTGTCAGCAAATTGAGACCCGCAGCATTATGCGACAATCTTTCCATCACCCCTCCCACTGCATAATATGGAAGGGCATTGACGCCGGGTATACTGAGTTTAATACCGTTTTCGCCTAACAGTTTAACGGGTATATTTGCCTTCAGTTTCAGCAGCTCTCCAAAAGATGGCGCCATGTTTTTCAGCGAAAACATGAACTGAGGGAACCGTCCCGCTTTCCTTGCTGCGTCTGCAAGGGGAGTTATTTCCGTCATTATTGTTTCTATCTTTGAGGCGTCATCCGCTTCATTGAGGTCCCCTGTAAGCACTTCTCTTAAAAAGCCGTTGATAAATAAAGCGCCCTCGTATTTATCATTGCTTATTTCAAGATATACGCAATCTTTATTCCTGTCGGTATAATTTAACAGACTTCCTATACCTGAGAGATTTACAGTGACGCAACTGACGACGATATTTTTCCCTTTCAGCGCTTCAATGTATCCATTGACCAAATCAGCCTTTACTACCGCCAGTAAAATTGTCAGTTTCCCATCGTCTTCAGAAAGCACCCTGAAGTCATAAAACGTGTCTTCAGCGTTGAGCGGAGTCAGCCTGTCCAGCTCACGTGCTACAACATCGGGGAGATTCTCCCGGACGGCAAGGGGCATTTCAGCCGCTCTTATGACAGCCCATTCCTTTGGTATCCCAAGCGTGACCTGCGCTCTTTCCGCCTTCAGCTCGCTGACAGCAAGAATTGCAGAGGACGCTGCTTCCCCCGGCTGCGGATAGCCCTCGTATTGATATGTTTTTGCCCCTTTTATTTTTAAATGCGACAGTACCTGCGAACCATAAGCTGCCGACAGGGCACCCCTTTCAATGGAGATACAAAGGGAATTTTCAGGTAAAACCATGCTGCCTGCGCCATAAGTAAGTATTTTCCAGGCCGGCTTAAAAATCCCTCCGAGTTTTGCAGCTGAATTAAAGACGGCTGATGTTAATTTCGCAGCTCCAGTCATTGCCTTACACTTGTGCCTTTTTTGTAATAGAGATAGTCATAACTGTTTTCACCGGTAACGGCAATTGTCTCTGTAATGCCGTAGCCCGCTTTTTTATTGTTCCTGTGACCGGCAGATACAATAGTAAACACCTGGGAGTCTTCCGTCCCAAGATAGGGCTCTATGAGGGAATATCTTTGTTCGGAAAGCCCTTTTATCTCCAACAGGTAATTTATTTCCCGGTCCTGTCTCAGGGTCATTATCTCATCCGCAATTTCGGAAGTAATACCCGGGACGGAGATTAATACCTCTTTCGGCGCAGAGTTCAGGTTTATTCTGTCCGCCCTTGAATTGACCGTAATGAATTCAATAAGGCCCCTGCTTTCCCTGCTGCCGTATAATATTCCGGGCGTGATCCCCTTGACCATCAGCAATTCTTCCAATGTCTCAAAGGGCGCGTTCCTGGCACCGTACGGGTTCGGCAGAGACATGTAGTAATCGCTTTCAGCGCCGTGGAGCCTGTGAAGTTCATCAGGGTCTTTCCAATCCAGTATAGAATCTGCAATCGTGTCAATATGTTCCGGTCCAAGATCAAGGTTCCCCAACAAATTCCTTAATATTATATCAGGCGTCATATTTATGTCTACTTTCCCGGCCTCATCGGTAATACTTACCGTAAAATATCCGGCGTCCGTCCGGACCTCATACGGCTTGCCGTCTATCCTCCATGTCTCCATGCCTTCCAGGATGACCCTTTGCCCTTTATTGGCATTTCTGTAAAAAATCTCTGTAACGCCCCTTGCTGCCCCTGCTTCGGCAAGGAATTTATTTTCCACTTCTTCCTTAAAGGCCATTGTGGAATGGGTGTCTACCCGTACGGCAAAAGAAAATGAAAGGGCGATAACTGTCAAAATAGCCAGTACCCACAAGACCATGATGAGGGCGATACCATGATTGTCAGACCAAAGTTTCAGAGACATACCAACATTACCTTATTTATGTTATTAATCATCAAAGATCTTAAAATTTATTTAAGATCTTTTGGTCGACATGGCAGCCTGTTTCAGAATTTCTATAAACGACAAACAGCATATTACATTTTTTTCAGGCTGTTTCTTTATTTCTTCTTATCTAATTCCCTACCCCCTAATCCCTTTTAAAGGTGTCGTATAGAAATTCTTCACCAGCCTTCCATGTCTGCAACCAGCGGAACAGAGTTCACCATGGATAACTACGGCTGATCAGTCCGATTATTATACCCAAGAAGACGAAGATAAAAAATGAGGTTTTTTGTTCATCTTACATCTTCAGACATGTCAGGATGGCATCTTATGCAGTCATTCAGGGGGAATGCAGTTTTCAGATGGCATAAGCCGCAGAATTCTCCCCTCAGGCACAACCCCATTGAAAAGCGTATTGTGCCTTTTTTCTTTATGTTGAATATGTCGGGATGGCAGTTGGAACAGTCAAGCCACTGCGTATGGGAGCTGTGAGGAAAGACCGCGGGTGGTATCAGATAATTTTCCGCGGCCAATTCAAGGGACTTATCAAACGACATTTCAGCAGGCTGGGCAGAGATGAAATGTTTTGGTTTGATTAATCCTGTCCGGACCGCCGCTACCCAGTCAATCCTGTTGCCGAACCTTGCAGCGGGAAGCTCTTTCAGCTTTACAAATTTCTCCCTGCCGTAGCTTATGTCCCCGTTATGGCATTTATCGCAATTCTCTTTCCCGTGTCCGAATGCGGTCCTGTCATCATGGCAGGCACCGCAAAATTTTCCTGACTTGTTTGCTTCTTCTGTTATCTCCGTAGTGTTTAACTGCATATTGAATTCAAGCTCAAGATGGCATACCCTGCAGGTGTAATGCACGCGATGGCTCCAGTGAGAAAATGTAACAGGCTTCATATTATTTTTTTCTGACGTCCTGTTTATCAGTATGTTGCCGTACTGTTCAGGAGGCGGAAGGGGCGGGAAGCTGAAAAAGGCGGATGTTTCCCGATAGAAAAAGAACACGCCTGCAAGACCGAGTATGAAGATAAAAATAAATAGCCGTTTCATTCCGTGCTTCCTTATGAAACCGGTTTCACATGGCATCTCTGACAATCGGTTGTAGGGAAGGACACCTTCCCATGGCAGACACCGCAGAATTTGCCATCAAATATCTCTATCATGGAATATTTCGTAATGCCTTTTTTTACACCGGTGAAAATATCGGGATGACAGACTTCGCACCCATTCCATACCGTATGTTTCTGGTGGGAGAAAACAATTTCAGGAAGTCCTGATACTTTTGCTTCAAGGCTGAAGTCTTTCTGGACGGGCATTTCCTTCCTGTTAATCGACACCCCGTCAATAAAATCAGTAAGTTTTATCAGATTGTCTTTTTCGGCTTTTTCCCAGTCAATGCCGTTCCCGAAGCGCTCTCTGGGCATCTTGCCGGCAAATTCAGAAAATTTGCTCTCGTGCCTGGAGTTTTTACCAAAGGAATGACATCTGTCGCAGACTTCATCCCTCTTGGCCTTATCACAAACATTAAATAAAACTTTGTCATCAAAAACCCTCTTGCCGTCATGACATGTGCCGCAGTAAAGCCCGTTGGCATTGTCCTCTGCCTTTATCCCTGTAGCGCCTGCCTTCATCTCAAAACCAATGTCCGTATGACACAACCTGCATGTGAATTTCGCCCTGTGAAGCCAGTGATCAAACACCACCGGGGCAATCCTGTTCTTTTCTGAAAAATTATTAATAACAACCTTCCCGTAGTCATGGGGAAGCGGTCTCTTTTTCTTAAGCCCTTTTTCCTGGGCAAGAGCCAAGGCAGACACTGCCGATAAAATAATGACCGTCATTAAAAATAATTTTCTCATCTTACGTCTCCGGATTTCTTATAAGATGAATTACTCCACTCTTTCCATCTGAACGAGTGGAATTTATTGATTGTTAGCCTGAATATATATCACCTCAGCAATATTTGTAAAATTAGAAATCGTTATAACATCTTTTATTTTAGTTCTTCCACCACTAACCGCCCTATTAAAATCTTCCGATTAATTTTAAGCGAATGCGGGACAAACGGCAGAAATCATGAGATGCGCTCATTCTTATCCGGAAAGTTTGTGATCAAGCGTTGGAATATTGGATATCTGCTGCAAATCTGCTACAATAATTCGCACAGCCAAAAATGAAGAGAGAAGCTGAATAACAAGTTGATTTCGAAGTCTTTACGTTGAAGTCCTGTGATGTAAAATGAAGTAAGATATTAATCAGCTCTAAAAGATGTTGCCGGAGTGGCGGAATTGGCAGACGCAAGGGACTTTCCAATGCACAGCGACCAACGGGAGCGGATGACAATTGAATTTTAAAAGTCCTTACATTGAAGTCCCGTGGCTTTTTAAAGATAAGATATAATTGGCACTGAAAATATTGCCGGAGTGGCGGAATTGGCAGACGCAAGGGACTTAAAATCCCTCGCTCCAAAAGGGCGTACCGGTTCAAGTCCGGTCTCCGGCACCACAAAAACAACTTTTACCGGTTACGAACCGGTCCCGTTTTTAAACCGGCCGACCTGTTTTTTCAAGTCTCCAACCATACCGGGAAATTCAGACATGGCCTGTTTTAATTCATTTGCGTCTCTAAGTATTCCCTCAAAACGGCTGTTCATGTCTTCTATAATATCGGTTTTCAATTCCGCACTGCCGTCGACAATCCTGTTTATGTCCCTTGCAGCCTCCGTTGCCCTGGCAGTAGTAGAGATAATGGAATCGAAGCACTGAGTAATTGCATTCATAAGTTTTAAGGTCTTGTCGACTTCTTCTTTGCTCTTTCCGACTTTTTCCACCGATTTCTGCGATTCGGCTTGTATCAGCTTGATCTTCTGCGTAATCTCTTCAGTCGATTTTGCAGTTTTGTCCGCCAGCTTCTTTACTTCACCAGCTACAACGGCAAAGCCCCTGCCCTGCTCTCCGGCCCTCGCCGCTTCTATCGCGGCATTCAGCGCAAGAAGGTTTGTCTGGCTGGCAATGTCGGTAATTACCGATATTATCTCTTCAATCTCTTCCGATCTGCTGCCGAGGGTATTAATCGTTTCGGAGGCATCGTTGACCACAACGGAAATACGTTCCAGTGAGTTCATCGTATAATTGTTTGTGTCTTTTCCATATGCTGAAAGTTCCGAGATTTCCTCTATTATCCCGGAAATGCCCGTCGCACTATTCGACATGTCGGTCACTATCTGAGACATTACCGATATTGAATTTGTCATCTCCCTGGTCTCGCGTATTGTTGCATCCGTATTTGTGACAAGTCCATTGGAAACAGAAGAGAGCTGCTCTGTCATCGATGAAAAACCGATAACGCTTTTCTTTATGTTGGCAACCATGTCCTTTAACCCGTCCCTCAATTCGTAAAGGGCATGGCCCATTTCGTCCACTTCCTTTTTGTTACGTGCGTCTGCGTTTATGTCATTCAGGTCCCCTTTGGCAATTTGATAAAGGGCCTGTACAACGGTATCTGAAGGCTGCGTCATTCCTGATAAAAGGCGATAGGAAACGAATAAGAGGAATGCCACAGTCAGTATTCCCCCCGCCATATATCCAAGACTTAATGCATAAGACCCCTTTGAAATTCCCTGTCCGACGATAATGCCGGTGACCGACGCAATTACTATAAGGCATAAGAAAATATGTTTTTTCTTCATATCATTTTCTCCCCATTCGAAGCAACCTCTCGATGTTCAGACCATGCCTTGATCCGCAGCCCGTTACACTGTGGAAAATTTATTTTTTATATTTAATTCGGATAGTTGTTTCATAAACTTTAGCCGGATTATTCATCCTGAAGGGGAAGTTCATTTACCACGGAGACCAAGGACGAAAAAATGGTAATTAAGACTTAGCGTCGCCCAGCTTCTTCCTCATCTCGAATAACGTGTTGAGCGCCTCTATCGGAGTCATGCTCATAATATCGAGACCGAGAAGCTCTTTTATTACCGGGTCGGCCTGTGTAGTGAAAAGGTCCAGTTGGCCGGTCTTTTTCAATTCCGGGGGTGAGGGCTCGGATGCGTATGCAAGTTTGGGAGCGCCAAGCTCATTGAGCTCGGACTTCTCGAGATTGGACAATATTTCCCTGGCCCGCCTGACTGTCTCGTCGGGAAGTCCCGCAAGTCGTGCGACCTGGATCCCGTAACTCTTGTCAGCCGCGCCTTCTTCAATCCGTCTGAGGAAAATTATCTCGTCCCCCCACTCTTTCACAGCCACATTCAGGTTCCTGATCCCTTCAAGGATGAGAGAAAGTTCCGTGAGCTCATGATAGTGTGTAGCAAAAAGGGTCCTCGACTTCAATTCCTTTGCGATATACTCCACTACAGCCCATGCGATGCTTATTCCGTCGAACGTGCTGGTGCCCCTGCCGACTTCATCCAGCAGTATAAGGCTTTTGTGTGTCGCGTTATTTAAAATATTTGCGGTCTCTATCATCTCCACCATAAACGTGCTCTGTCCTTTTGTTATCACATCGGAGGCGCCTATTCTCGTAAATATCCTGTCAACTACACCTATCTTCGCCTCTTTTGCAGGGACGAAACTCCCCATCTGCGCCATGAGCACAATAAGCGCTATCTGTCTCATGTACGTTGATTTCCCCGCCATATTGGGGCCGGTGATCACCGATATGTTGTTCGGACCGGAATCCATCAGGACGTCATTGGGGACAAATTTTTCTCCGGCTGACAGGCGTTCGATCACGGGATGCCTGCCCTCTGTAATGCGGATTACGTCTCCGTCATCAACAAGCGGACGCTCGTAGTTGTACTTTTTCGCGATATAAGCAAGACTGTGCAGCGAGTCAAGCTCCGCAACTGCAGCCGAAGTCCTTTGCAGCTTTTCGGTTTCGGCGGCGATTGTATTTCTTACTGTTATAAAAACATCGTATTCGAGGTCCTTGAGCCTTTCTTCGGCGCCCAGCACCTTTGCCTCATACTCCTTCAGTTCAGGAGTTATGAACCTTTCGCCGTTAGCAAGGGTCTGTTTCCTGATATAGTCATCAGGGACCTGCTGGATATTTGCCTTTGTTATCTCGATGTAATAACCAAAGACCCTGTTAAAGCCGACCTTCAGCGAAGATATCCCCGTCCTTTCCTTTTCCCGAGCCTGGAGCGAGGCTATAAAATCCTTTCCGCTGCTGCTGATCTCACGAAGCTCGTCAATCCCCGGATCAAAACCCTTCCTTATCATACCGCCGTCCTTAAGCGTAAAAGGGGGATCATCGGCTATGGCATTTTCGATGAGTGATTTTACGCTGTCAAGCGTATCGATATCTTTCTGCAGGGACCGGACGGTCTTATTATCATATTCATGAAGAAGCGCCTTCAGTTCGGGCAATATCCCGAGTGAATTTTTCAGCGACAGAAGGTCTCGCGCATTAGCGGTGCCGCTGCTGATGCGCGAAGAGAGGCGCTCGATATCATATATGCCTTTCAGATGCGCCTGCATCTTTGAAAGCCTGCCTGCATCGCCCATCAACACGCTTATCGCGTCCTGCCTCTCCATTATCTCCAGGGTATCAAGCAGAGGGTTAAGCAGCCATGACCTCAGGAGCCTTCCCCCCATCGGAGTCAGTGTTTCATCGAGGACCCGGAGGAGACTGCCCTCAATTTCATCGCCCCTCATACTCCTGGTGACCTCCAGGTTCCTCAGCGTTGCGGCATCCAGAAGCATATGGGCTTCCCGTCTCAATACCTTTATCTTTTTAAAAGAAAAAGCGCCCTTCTGGGTCTCTTCGAGATAATTGAGAAGTGCCCCTGCCGCAGAAACCGCCACGATCATGCCTTCGCAGCCGTAACCGTCAAGAGACGTGACCCTGAAATGCTTGATCAATTTCCTGTACGCCTCAATGTAATCAAAGTACCAGTCGTCATATCCTGTAAGATAATAGTCGTCCAGTTTGTCGATTATCGCGGAATTATTTCTGAAGCTGAAGGGATAAAGTATCTCTTTCGGCTGGAACCTGTTTATCTCGTCTTCGAGGCTGTTGCATGTTTCGTAGATCGTAAACTCACCTGTTGTGATGTCCGCAACGGCAATGCCGTAAATGTTCTCCTTCTGAAAAAATCCGATTATATAGTTGTTCTCCTTCGGGTTGTCGGGGAGGAAGGTCCCCGGGGTGACGACCCTGACCACCTCCCTTCTCACAATGCCCTTTGCTTCCCTCGGCTCTTCCACCTGCTCGCAGACGGCAACCTTGTGACCGCTCTTTACGAGTTTCGCGATGTAGGTCTCGGAGGTGAAATGAGGAATGCCGCACATGGGCACGGCGTCTTCTTTTCCCTTGTCGCGGGACGTAAGCGTTATCTGCAGTACCCTGGAGGCTACTACCGCGTCCTGTCCGAACATTTCATAGAAGTCCCCGAGCCGGAAAAAGACGATCGCGTCCGGATGATTGCGTTTGACATCATGATACTGCTTCATTAAAGGGGTAAGCTCGGACATAAGGGAATTCAAAAACCAAAAATTAAATATCAACTTTAAGGGATTAAAAAACTATACCATAACGGGGAAATTATAGAAAAGGGGACATCGCAGTCACTTAAAAAAAATACTTCCTGAGAATGGTTATGAGGGGACATCCTGCAAAAACCTCTCTGAAGTCTTGCAGCCTTTCACAAATTCCAGATAATTCTGCGGCGGCTTTATCAGCTCTACGCCAACGCCGCTTTTTTCCGAGCAGCCGAAAAACAGGTCGCTCACCGCCCTTTTGACTTTAACAGGCAACTTAAACGTCTGACCGTTGCCGAGGACCGCAACATCAAACACGGTCTCAGCAGGGAATTTTATTTTTGTACAGATAAACATTCCGCCTTCCGAGAGGTTGGCCACCGTTCCTGTGTAGATTAAATCGCCATAAAATAATCTTGCCTGAAGCCTTGCCGGCAATCTGTCATAAATTCTCTTTTCCACCATGCAAGATTTTTATCATAATAATAAGGGAATGTCAATGCATGTTTGCCCTTCGGGTTGCCTTATTAACAGTGTTTGCCTTAAAATTTTGTGTTCGGGCAAAGTCCTTAAAAAAATATATGGCGCGTAAAAAGTCTCTCAAGAACATCCTGCTGAAAGCCGCCTTGTTCATCCTCACAGCACTTTTATGCTTTATCGGCTTCAACATCATTTATCCGGATATCTCCAATCTTAAAAAGGACAATCCCCGGAAAACAGCCTTCATGGAATATCGCGAAAAGGAATGGCGGGAACAGGGAAGGAAGATAATAACAAGAGAGTCATGGACTCCTCTCTCACGCATATCTCCGTATTTGATAAAGTCGGTCCTTATAGCCGAAGACGACAAATTCTATCGGCATGAAGGTTTTGACTTTGACGCAATGAAAAATGCCTTTGAGAAAGACATCAAGCAGAAAAAGTTCAAATACGGCGGGAGCACCATAAGCCAGCAGCTTGCGAAAAACCTTTATCTGTCCCCGTCTAAAAATCCCTTGCGGAAATTTAAAGAGGCGATACTCACATGGAGAATAGAGAAGACACTCTCAAAAAAAAGAATACTTGAACTTTATTTAAATTTCGCCGAGTGGGGTGAAGGGATATTCGGAATAGAAGCGGCTTCTTTTCACTACTACGGAAAGCCTGCGTCGGAGTTGGGTCCTGAAGAAGCCTCAAGGCTTGCCTCGGTGCTTCCAAATCCAAGAAAGTACAACCCCGTCGGCACATCAAGATACGTTGAGAAACGCTCACGATTAATCTACAACATAATGGTGCGAAGGGGCATCGTGGATGAAGAATTCAATTAGGAATTACGCATTGCCTTATATATTTAACCTATCTAAGCCCTTACATCTTTGCTGCAGAAAGATGGGGAAAAGTCCAGCATGAAATTTTCTTCATACACAAGTCCTTCCTAATGCGAATGATGAGGAAAGTCATCATGACTATGATCACCAATAAAATGATGCTGTTCGCCTGATGTATGTACCGCGTCTATGTGAATTGTGACATTCGATAAATATCTCATTGAGTGCAAAAGCTGATGACGCGCTTCCATTGCGATGTCATGTCCCTTTTCAACAGTGAGATCGGGAGTAACCGCGACATTTACTTCCGCATGAAGCCTGTGGCCTATCCATCTCACGCGCACTTCTGTAACGTCCTGAACTCCCGGGGCATGGTTTACGGCATGTCTGATCTCGTCGATAATTTCCGGGTCAACACCGTCAAGCATTCTGGTGAAGACAGCCTTTCCTGATTCCCAAACAATGCGGAGGATAGCCGCGCTGATTAGAAAACCCACCACAGGATCGGCAATGGGATATCCAAGCCAGACTCCAACTGCGCCAACGAGCACTGCCAGACTGGTCAATCCGTCAACACGGGCGTGATGACCGTCTGCAATCAAGGCGGCGCTTCCTATTTCTTTGCCAACCTTTATACGGAAGACCGCAACAGCTTCATTGCCGATAAAGCCCACTAACGCGGCAACGGCTACCGCCCATAGATATACCACATTTTGCGGATGAAGCAGTCGGTCAATGGATTGATAACCGGCAACAACAGCACTGAACAGAATGGTCAGCACAACCGCGACACCGGCAAGGTCTTCAACGCGTCCGTACCCGTATGTAAACCGCTTTGATGGTTTCCTCCTTGCAAGCGTAAAAGCAAACCACAGTGGTATTGCAGTCGCCGCGTCCCCGATGTTATGAATTGTGTCCGCAAGAAGAGCGACACTGCCGGACAACATGAATATAACAACTTGAAACAGAGCAGTTACAGAGAGTCCCACAAATGACCATTTGACAGCCCATATCCCCCGCTGAGTGGTAAAGATGGATGGATCAACAACTCCATGCACATGACCGTGCGCGTCATGTTCGTGGTCATGTGCA
>QZJG01000021.1 GCA_003599275.1 Nitrospiraceae bacterium
GGGCTCCATACTTCCCCTGCAAGCCAGTTTTTAATCCATGTAAGCCTGTTTCCGGGATTGGTTAAGTTTTCAAGTATTGGAAGTGTCAGATTTTCCAATTTATCTCCCTGAGATTGCTTCGTCGGCATCCTGCCTCCTCGCAATGACGACGGAAGCTCCTGTTTGTGTCATTGCGAGCGAAGCGAAGCAATCTTTCTTTTTCATCAACTTTTCCTGTTCACTTCAAGTGTTATGTCGACAGAATAATCTGCGCCCGAAATTGAAGGGAGGGATTCAATCTGCTGCTCCACTTGTGATTTTGTGAACCTGCCCGTCTTCGTTATAGAGATTTCGGCGGTTACATCTCCCTGTCCGCCCAGGTTTCCCCTGAGTGAAGCGAGAAGTGTGCTCAAGTCTCCGATATTCTCCTGCTGATAGAATATCTTGTAGCTCACTTTTATTATCTCTGCGTTCTCGTACTGCTGCAACTTGACGGCAGTCTCCTCTCTAAGGCTTCCCAAACTCGTTTTTGGCGGGACTCTCAAAGAGATTGTTTCCTTTTTGGTACATATGCATGGCTCCTGCCCGCATAATGAACATCCAGAAGGCTCCGGCTTCCCGGGAATGGGTACCGGCTGCTCAGGTTTTTCGGGTTTCCCCGGAACAGGTTCGGGTACACATGCTGACCCACTTCACTACTTCTCCCCCATCTCCTTCAGCACGCGTTCATATTCCCGCGCCTTTTCTTCAGACACCCTGCCGCTGATTAAAAGGAGGATATTGCCTTTCCTGAATATCCGCCAGGCAGGGGGGCCGGGGTCTTTATTCATGGAAGAATAATATCCGGCAGATTCATCGAGTTTGTCCTCTGAGTCGTAAGCGGACACCACGCCGCCGATATCGCTGCCGTATGAGGGCAGCAAAAATATTACGCTCTCTTTTGCTGCGACCGCGCCTATCGTAAGCCCGGGAGTTACTTCCACAACCTCCAGTCCTTTTTCCTTAAATGCCTCTATCACTGCCCTGCTTCCCAATCTGTAAAAATATGTTTGCCGTGAATCCTGAGGCATGGGAGGAGGCGTCATTAATGGAGGATGAACGTGTTGGACGACCCTTGAAAAGGCTGGATTACCGTACGACGACATGGCAGCGATAATAAAAAAGCAGGCAATCCATTTGAATGGTTTTTGTCCGTCCATTATCAAATTCATGACGGTTTACGTTTTTTAAGTTTAAATTTCAGACACTGCGTGCCGGATGATTCGTAAACGACAGCGGAGGGCATTTCCTTTGATTTAAAACCCATGGCCTTGCAGCCACGGGGGAATTTCTCATTCCAGGTTATGTAGAAGTAGCCGCATTTAAAGCAATTGATCGTATCTTCTTTCATATACGATAGACGACGGACTGCCTACCTCTTCCATTCGCCGCTTTTACCCCCCCGTTTCTCCATAAGCATAATATCGGAAATAATCATCCCCTTGTCAACGGCCTTGCACATATCATATATTGTGAGCGCCGCCGCCGAAACAGCCGTCAGGGCCTCCATCTCAACACCTGTCTGCCCCGTGCATTTTGCCTTGGCCTCTATATCGACCTTATGCTTTTTCCCGTCAACAGTAAAATCAACTGAAACTTTATCAAGGTTCAGTTGATGACACAGGGGTATAAGCTCGCAGGTCTTTTTTGCTGCCATGATGCCTGCAAGCCTCGCAGTCTCAAAGACGTTGCCCTTTGCTATCTTACTGTCTGTAATAAGGTCCAGCGTCTCCTTTCTCATGAAGACCGTTCCCCTGGCTACCGCCTCTCTGCGGGTTGCAGGTTTATTCCCGACATCAACCATTGTTGCCTTGCCTTCCTTGTCGATATGAGTAAGTTTTTTCATGACATTCCCTCCAGTATCTCTGCTGCGTCCCGAATATATTTTGGACATAGATCGAAAATCACCCTGCTCTCGTCAGAGAGTATCTTTTTGCGGGTGTATACATCAAAGCCCATAAGGTCCCTGCATCTGAGAGCAGCGTTGCGGGACCTGAACTCCTTTAAAAATTTTCTCCCGCACTCATAAACCCTCGCATTGGCCTCTTTATCAGCGGCGTCAGCTGTCCCGTATTTTAACCCGATAATCATCAATGCGCCGGTCACTGCGCCGCAGGTTTCACCCGTCTTTCCAAGCCCTCCCCCGAAGGGATTTGCAAGCTTCAATGCCAGTTCACGATTAATTCCAAGCTTACCCCCGTAAGCAGCAAGCAGCGACTGCGTTCAGTTGAAGCCTTTACTGAAAAGGAATTCCGCATCATCAATTTCAGACATGCAAGTATATTACCCTCTGCGGGAAAAATTTTCTATACGGAACAATGGCAGGGCCGGGTCAAACCCGCCCCTGCGTCATATGCTAATATATTCTTCAATGAGAAGGGTTGTAATTACAGGCATCGGGGCTGTGACGCCCCTTGGCAATGATATAGAAACCACATGGGACAATTCAATAAAAGGCCTTTCCGGTATCGGCTGCATAACAAAATTCGGTCCCTCCGGACTCCACAGCAAAATTGCCGGTGAAGTAAAGGATTTTTCCCCTGAAAAATTTCTTCCCCGAAAAGATATTCAGAGACTCGATCCGTTTATACACTATGCAGTTGCAGCAGCGACAATGGCAGCGGAGGATGCGAAGCTCGTAAGTCAAGAGTCAATAGTCATGAGTCATGAGCCAAATCACCCCTCACCCCCCTTTGCTGAATGGGGAAACAACACTAACCTCTTAACTCTTAACTCCAAACTCTTAAACTCCGCAGGCGTTGTAATCGGTTCAAGCAGGGGGGGAATATCCAGCCTGAGCAGGGCCATGGAAAAACACCTTCTGAACGGTAAACCCTTTTCCGCCTACCTGATGTCGGCAAGCACAATAAACATGGCATCTTCCTGTATCTCCATGAAGTTCGGCATAAAAGGACCGGCCCTCGGCATTTCCACAGCATGCGCCTCGGGGACGAACGCAATAGGCGAAGGTTTCAGAATGATCAGGCATGGCGAAATCGATGTTGCGCTTGCAGGCGGGGCCGATGCCCCCGTGTGCCGGTTGGCTGTTGGAGGCTACGGCGCTTCAGGCTCACTCTCGAAGAGGAACCGCGAGCCGCAAAAGGCAAGCAGGCCTTTCGATATGGACAGGGACGGCTTTGTCATTGCCGAAGGCGCCGGGGTCATTGTGCTTGAAGCCCTTGAGCATGCACTTAAGAGAGGCGCGAGGATATATGCGGAACTTGCCGGATACGGCGTCTCATCAGACGCATTTCACCAGACAAGGCCCGACAGCGATGGCGAGGCGATTGCAATCGGCAAGGCATTAAAAGACGCAAAGGTTTCTACAGAAGAAGTTGACTACATAAACGCCCATGCCACATCAACCCCGTCCGGAGACATTGCAGAGACCGGGGCAATCAAAAAAGTCTTCGGCAGGAAAGCGGATGATATTCATGTAAGTTCCTGCAAATCCATGCTGGGCCACATGTTGGGCGCTGCCGGCGCGGTGGAGGCGGCTATAACGGCTGTTTCCATCGACAGGGGAATAATTATTCCGACGATCAATCTCGACAACCCCGACCCCGGCTGCGACCTCAAGCATGTGACGTCGGTAATCAGGCAGGAAATAAACGTTGCGGTTACAAACTCCTTCGGCTTCGGCGGAGTGAATGCGGTGCTGGTGTTGAGGAAGTTTACGGGACAACATCGCTAAAAAAATTGCTGAAAAATATCTCTTGCATTCACAATATTTAATGTTATAATATCGCTGATGCCGGAGGTATTAGAGACCCATTTATCTCAGGAAAAACTGCAAGACCGGGGTGAATCGACCGTTGATGTCGATACCTCGTCCCTGACGAGTTTTCATTTCAAGCTGCCCGTCTTTGAAGGCCCCCTTGACCTGCTCCTTCACCTGATAAAAGAAAACAAGATCGATATCTACGATATTCCCATAATCGATATCACAAACCAGTACATCGGATATCTCGATCTGATGAAAGAGCTCA
This sequence comes from Nitrospiraceae bacterium, assembly GCA_003599275.1. Classification (GTDB taxonomy): domain Bacteria; phylum Nitrospirota; class Thermodesulfovibrionia; order UBA6902; family UBA6902; genus SURF-23. The sequence goes on from QZJG01000021.1 coordinate 4,008, forward strand.
ACCTCGAGATCGCCGGTGAGTTCCTTGTGATGGCGGCAACTCTCATACACATCAAATCTAAAATGCTCCTTCCGCCGGATGAGGAAGGTAAAGAAGAGCCTGCCGAAGACCCGAGGTCGGAGCTCGTCCAAAGACTTCTTGAGTACCAGGCCTACAAAGAGTCCTCTTTCTTTCTCAGAAAACGGGAAGACATGTGGAAGAACATCTTCCAGCGGAGCGCTCCCTGCGAAGACGATCTTACATTTGAGCCTGAGCAGATGCTCTTTGAGGCGAACGTCTTTGATCTTATCGCCGCTTTCAAAAAGATGCTGGAGAAGGCCCCGGCACAGGCGGTCGAAATAACGAGGGAGACGCTTACGGTAACGGACAGGATAAATTTCATCATGGAACGCATCGAAAAAGAAGACGGAATAAGATTTGAGGATTTATTTGAAGAAGGGTTTACAAAGGTCACCGTCATTGTGACATTTCTGGCCCTTCTTGAGATAATCAGGCTCGGTCTTGCAAAGATATATCAGGAAAAGGCCTTTGGGGCCATCTGGCTTATAAACCCTCAGCAGCAGGCCGATGCGGCCCCATCCGGGGAAGCCCTGGGAATGTTAATTTAAACAAGATTTCCGCCCTTTATCGCTTCCACTGATTCAATACAGGCCTCCCTCACCATTTCATGCTTATCATTTAATGCCTCCAGCAAAAAAGGCAGGGCATCTTTGTGCCCGATAATGCCGAGAAGATATGCAGCGTCACCCCGGATGGTTGGATTCGGGTTTTTCAGGGCGGCTGCGATAACGGGGACCACCTGCAGGACATTATCTGAATTCTCCGGCATCAGCGTCTCTACGAGCGCGACCGCGCCGAGCCTGACCCTGCTCCTCTCATCCTCGATCATGGCCCCGATCAGCGGATAAAGGCTTGCATCATGTCTGAACATGTCGACTATATTGTCGAGAAAGCCGTTTTCCATGTAATCGGATATCAGTTTCTTCATCCTAATAAAACCATTTATCCACAGATTAACGCAGATTGGCACAGAGTTATTAACCTAAAAACGGCAATTAACCACAGAGTACACCGGGAACACAGAGATAAAAGAATTTATATTCAAAAATTTATTCACAATAGTTGCATCTGTTTTGCTCTCACCTGAAAGCTGGAATGACTTGATGCATTTATATATTGTCTTCTAAGCCTTTCTCTGTGAAATCTGTGGATATAACTGTCGTTCTTACGTTAATATGTTTTTATTACTTTATGATGATTCTGCCTTTGCCCTTTATTGCTTCCCCGATGACCCAGTAGGACATTTTTTCTCTCTCTGCGATACGCTCGAATCGCTTCATCCCCTTTGCCGGAAGGGCAATGAGCAGGCCGCCTGACGTCTGGGGATCGGACAGCACCAGCTGGTCCTCTTTTGACATGTTTGTGGGAAAGGCAACATCCCGGCAGCAGAATTCGAGATTCCTCTGTGCCCCCTTCGGCACTGTACCCGAAGCGGCGAATTTTTTAACGCCGTTCATCAGAGGGACCCTGTCATTAACAATCACGAGATCGACCTTCGAGCTTTTTGCCATATTCAGTCCGTGTCCCAGCAGGCCGAATCCGGTTACATCGGTGGCCGCATGGGAACCTGAGAGCACAGCGGCCTTCGATGCCGCTTTATTAAGCTGAAGCATGGAGGCGACAACTCTCTTTAAGGCTGCGCCTTTCACCTTCCCGCGCTTGAACGCGGAAGTGAGGATACCGGTCCCGACAGGTTTCGTGAGAATGAGTATATCTCCGGGCAACACCCCATCTACTTTCAGGATCGTTTTTTCATCGACTACGCCGGTAATGGCAAGGCCGAACTTGAATTCCCTGTCCTCAATGCTGTGACCGCCGATCAGACATGCGCCCGACTCCCCGAGTTTTTCGATAGCGCCTTTCAAAAGACGTCTTATTACAGGCGGGCCGAAATCGCAGGATGAGAAGCCGAGAAAGGCAAGGGCCGAAAGTGGCGTGCCGCCCATTGCATAGACATCGCTCACCGCATTCGCAGCGCATATGGCGCCGAATGTATAAGGGTCATCAACAATGGGCGTGATGACGTCTATGGTCTCAACAAGCAGGTTCCCCTTTTTGAGACGCAATACGCCCGCGTCATCTCCGGGGCCGACTACGACCCTCTGATGTTTACACTTGTGCAGGTCTGCAAGGATTTCCGAAAGGTCCGCCGGACCTAACTTTGCAGCTCAACCGCCCGCTGTTACATTCTGTGTAAGTCTGATCTTTTTCATAACGTGACTATAATGATACTGGAATTTTTTTCATGTGTCAAAATACGCGGGGCTGCAGTGTTGCCGGACCGTCCCGATTTACTTTTTTACCCGCTCTCTGCAAAAATATACGTCCATGCAGGAACTTCACCGGACAGAAGAAATAGTGGTCTTTATTACGGCGCCGCATGAGGACCTGGCCGCCTCGATAGCCCGTGCGCTTGTGGAATCAAGGCTTGCGGCGTGTGCGAATATCATAAAGGGAATCCGCTCCATATACGCCTGGCAGGGCAAGATCGAAGACGATTCGGAAGTCCTCATGATCGTGAAAACAAGGCGTGAGCTTTTTGATGCATTGTCGGCAAAAGTAAAGGAGCTTCACAGCTACGAAGTACCTGAAATTATTGCTCTCCCTGTCACAGCCGGTTCAGAGGATTATCTGAAATGGCTGAGGGAGTCAACAGAGTGAATACTAACGGAGGTAATTGAGCAACCATGGATGAAAAACACGTAGAAGACCTGGAAGAATCTCTTGAGGGATATAAAAAAAAGATACTGGAAGTAAACAAGGGCTTTCTGGAATGGGACAAAGACCTCATATTCAGGGTAAGAACGCAAATGGGTTATGAAATTGATTACGACGCAAATTTACAGTGGGGCTGCGCCCCTACCGAAACGCTTTTAACAAGCGTTGCAGGATGCATGGCCATTGATGTGTTCTATTTTCTGAAAAAAATGAAGGCGGACATCAAGGATTTCAGGATCAATTTTACAGGTGTAAGAAAGTCCGAGCCGCCACAGTATTACAAATCCATTGATCTGGTTATTAATGTTTCGGGAAGCGGGATTACCCCGAAAAAACTGGACCGGGCAATATCCCTTTCACAGGACAAATACTGCTCTGTTTACAATGCCCTGCGCAAGGACATCGAGGTCAACGTAAGCTACAATATAAAGTGAGCTGATACGAGTGTCTAAATAATTATGCCGTCCGTCCTCTCTGCAGCAAGAGGACGGACGGCATTTTTTATGACACCTTATAGAAGGACTATTTCGGCGCTGTTGGAATATTCGAGCCGTGGCAGTCTGTGCAGTTTTGCTGCCCGGTGATACCGACGCTCTTTGCGGCCACCCATCCTACGGTTTCTTTATATTTTCCATCCTTCCATGCATTCAGGTCTTCAACAAGTTTATAGGCAGTGCTTGCAGCCACCCTTGCGCACCGGTCTTTCCTCTCGGGACTCCCAAGTGGTTTATTGGCTGCCTCCATCCATCTGCCGACAGAGATATGACACAGAGGCGAGCTGCTGGCAGTTCTGACTATTTTCTCCTTATTTGCCTTTGGATTTTTCGGGACATACACGGGCAGGTCTGTTTCCGAATACCATTTCATTATATTGGACCCTATCGTGTGCCCGTGCTCGCACTCAGGACCGGCTATCCTCGGCCCTATGATAAGATTGGATGCGATATTGGCTCCGGCAGCCGAACCGCATATCGTTCCCCATCCTGCCATGCCCCCTTCAAGCACGATGAACGGATCTACCGGGAATGATTTGTACGGTTCTCCTATCTTTTCAGCAAGCTGGCTGAATATACTGCTTATGACAGCCGCTCCGCAGAATACCCTGTACCACTCATTGTAAGCCAGCTCCGCGGTCTTTGCAGGATCAAGCTTTTCATACGGCCAGGGCCATTTCCCGGTTTCTACTTTTGCTTCTGCATTTGATACGATTCCCCCGCCTACCTGCGCGAGCACAGCTCCTATTGCCGCTGCTCCGGTTGCTGTAATAAGCTCCCTTCGTGAAAAAGTGTTGTGAGACATGAAACCTCCTTTGATTTGAAATATGATATCTCCCCGTTAAACAGGAATGTGTTACAGTGTTATTGGAAAAATCTGTCGTAATGCCGAGAATCGTCATACCCGTGAATGCAGGTATCCATGTTATTACTGGGAGGTGGATTCCCGATTACTGCCTCGGGAATGACGATATTATTGTATGTTCGGGTCAATGACAAAAACATATAACTATGGTATTCAGTAATCTGTTAGTCATTCATGGGCTTAATGAACTTGAAATACACCATCGTCCAGTTGCCGAGAATTATGGCCATCGTGGACACTATGCTGGAAATTGCCAATGTTGAAAAACCCGTAACGCCGTGCCCAAGATTACATCCGCCTGCAATCACAGCTCCTATGCCCATGATGATGCTCCCGAATAAGACCGTAAGGAATTCCTTTGCCGGCGGGATCTTCCACTTAAACTCCCTTAACCCTATGGCGCTTAAAAGAGCCCCAAACGGAACGGCAAGGATGAAGAACACGCCCCATGTGCCTCTGAACATACCGAGGAAACTGAATTCAGGGAAAATCGAATGGGAGCTTTTGTAAAGAAGGACATTGAAGAACTCCCTTATGGGTGTTGTAATAGCAAGTCCCCTGGGAACGCCTCCGAAATAGGATGATATCAACCATGAAGCTATTGTTAGTATCCCTATCAACAGGCCTGTCAGTCCCCACGAGTATGTCTTTGAATTTTTGCCGAAAGAGGGCTTGCCTTTCATGACAAAGACAAGCGCCGCGAGGGTGAATACTCCTATTGTGGCCCATTTGGTTACTGCGCCGCCTCCGAACAAGTCCCACAGCGCAGGGTTTGTCTTTCCAAAGACTTCAACCTTAAAACTCTTCAGATACTGATGGACCGGGCTCAGCAGGCCCTCCGTAGTCATGACAACACCGAAGAAAAAACCCATAACCGCGCCCACCATGGATATCTGTCCCTCTCCTACTCTGAAAACCATGCCGCTGGCGCAGCCTCCCGCAAGCACTATGCCTATGCCGAACAGAAATCCTCCCAGAATATTTGCAAGAGGGACGAAACCCTGTCTCATCAAATGGATCTGCTGGAGGGCCCCTGTCTCAGGATCAACTGCCCGTAACAGCCCGAAGTCATCAAGAAGGTTTGAGCCTACAACCGCTACAGCTACGCTCAGGAGATACGCCCTGAAGAGTTCCATGTCCTTCATGAATATTATGTCCCTGAATGCGGAATTCAGACAAAAGCGTCCCCTTTGCAAAATGAATCCCAGTGCCAGCCCCATGCCGACCGCCGTTATTGCCGTAATAAAGAGATTACCTTGCAGCATATGCTTCCTCCAGTACAAAATCAGATTTCTCGCACCCAAGTGCTTTTGCTATGAGAACAGGGACCTTTGCCATTTTCTCTACATCCTTTGCCACACAGCCTGCAACCAGCTTCTGATACCACTTTCTGCCGTTGCAGCCGAGCACAAGCATGTCAACGTCTTCCTCGTCCGCAACCTTGAGGATCTCATCTACAGGGTTTCCGGTCCTGATAAAAGTTTTAATATTGTCCTGGCCGCTGCTCTCAAGCTCGGTTTTGTAGTATGCAAGGATTTTCTCCGCCTTCGTATTCATCGTCTCCATAAGCTCCGTGCCTTGCAGTGATTCCCTCAAAGCCGACATCTCCGGCTCGCCAAGCATGGCCGTCATCAATGTTCTGCCTTCGGGCTGCGCTACATGGAGAAGGATTATTTCCTCGGCATGCCCTATTACATTCCTGAATGAAGCAAGTACCCTCTTTGAGCCTTTTGTTTCGTCTACATTTAGCAATACCTTTTTCATTTCTTCCTCCTTTTATGTTTATTAACGTCAGTAACTTTCCCTTAATTTCAATCCTGCGGGTGTCTTCCCTACGCCGCGTTTTCCCCTGACAGCCTTGTTTTTCGCTATGAGCACAGGGACCTTGGCGCTTCTTTCCACGGTCCTGCTCACACGACCCGTGATAAGTCTGTCCAGGGTTTTCTTTTCATTGCCGCCTGTGATGATGAGCTCGACGCCTTCTTCCTCTGCCACCCTGAGGATCTCATCCACAGGGTTCCCCTCTCTGACAATGGTCTTAATGCTGATCAGACCTCCATGCTCAAGCTCTTTTTTGTAGAATGCAAGGATTTCATCCGCCTTTCTGTCCAGCGCCTCCTTATGCTCTGTACCTTTGAGTGCTTCCTTCAAAGTTGACAGCTCCGCGTCCCCTAACATGGCAGTCATCAGGGATTTGCCCTCAAGCTGCTCAACATGAAGCAGGATTACCTCATCCGGCGGTTTTACCATGTTATCGAAGACAGACAGCACCGACTTGGACCCTTTTGTTTCGTCTACGGCGATCAATACTTTTTTCATATTCCCTCCTTCAGATTAAATTTAATGAAAGAATGTACCGTCCCGGGCAACAAGTCCCAGGAGGAACAAACCAAGAAAAACTATCGTAAAAACCACAAAAGCCAGATAGGCGTCCTTCCAGTTGTAAGGCGCTTCGCATGAAGGAAATATCCGCGGTATCAAAACGGGCACCTTCGCAGCTTTCTCCACATCCCTGCTCACGCTCCCTGTAAACAGTCTGCTCAAAAAGGTCTTCCGGCTTTCGCCGAGGATTATAGCTTCAGCGCTTTCCTCATCCGCCACTTTGAGAATCTCATCCACGGGATTTCCATCCCTGACCATTATCTTTATATTTGTTTGGCCGCCGGCTTCAATCCCCTTTTTACAGGACGCAAGAATTCCCTCCGCCTTTATGTCCAAAGCCTCTTTGTGCTCTGAGCCCTTGAGTGCTTCCTTCAATGTTGACAATTCCGCGTCGCCTAACATGGCAGTCATCAGGGATTTGCCTTCAAGCCTCTCGACATGAAGCAGGACCACCTCTCCGGCCTGCCTTATTTCATTGCTGAAGGCTGATAAAGCAGCCCTTGAGCCTTTTGTTTCGTCTATTGCAATCAGTATTTTTTTCATCTTAACGCCTCATCTTTTCTGAAGTTAAGAAAAGCAATTACCATGCCATGTGTTAATTTCTTATTAATAGGGCACTTGATAATTTAAACTTGACAATCCGGCGTTAATCTGTTAATTTGAGCTTAAGTTAACTTAACAATTACAATTAACAGGTGCTCCAGTGTTAAGCAGATTAACAAAAGAACCAGGGTTTCTCATAAATGTCTTTGAGACCATGAGAGAGGGGCTCATGATAGTAGATTTAGAGGGACGCATCCTGTTATTCAACAGGGCCGCTGAAGACATAACCGGATATCGCAGAGAAGAAGTTATCGGAAAGCAATGCGATATACTTGATACCGACACGTGCAGTCTTTTTGCTGAATCAGGCAAAGAAAGGAAGTGTAACCTGTTTGAAAAGGGCGCTGTGTTTAACAGAAAATGCCGGATAACGAATAAAGATAAAAAGCATGTTTATCTCTTAAAAAATGCCGTGCTCCTGAAGGACGACAACGGTGAGCCTGTGGCAGGGATCGAGTCCATCACGGACATTACTTCATTATATATGAAAGAGCTGGAGCTGGAAGAGTTGAAGAAGGGCCTGAGAGATGAATACTGGTTCATGGGTTTGCTGGGGAAAAGCCCCCTGATGCAGAGGCTGTATGACCAAATCAGAAATGCCGCCATGAGTGAGGCCCCGGTTCTGATATGCGGCGAGAGCGGCACAGGGAAAAATCTCATCGCTAATGCGATACATAAATTAAGCAGGCGCAAGGACGGCCCGTTCACACATGTGAATTGCGCGTCTTTTAACGATTCTCTCCTTGAAAGCGAGCTCTTCGGCCATAAGAGGGGTTCTTTTACAGGTGCCGTGTGCGACAGGATCGGGAGGTTTGAGGCCGCGAACAGGGGGAGCATCTTTCTTGACGAAATTGGTGATATGCCGCATTTAATGCAGGCAAAATTACTGCGGGTCCTTGAGGAAAAAGTAATGGAACGGGTCGGCGACAATAAACCGATTCATGTCGATATAAGACTGGTTTCAGCCACAAACAAAGATTTAAATGAACTTGTTCAGGCAAATAAATTCAGGGAGGACCTCCTTTACAGGATAAATTCCATCCTTATAAGGACGCCGTCTTTAAGAGAGCGGGTTGAAGACATCCCGGTCCTTGCCTTCCACTATATGAAAAAAATCTCTGGAACAAATAATAAAGACGTTAAGAGGATAAGCCCCTCTGCCATGGAGATGATGGGAAACTATTCCTGGCCGGGAAACGTGAGACAACTTATTAACGCCCTTGAACACAGCGTAATTACATGTAAAGGCGACACAATTGAAGTCCCTGACTTGCCTGAATACGTCTTTTATAATAAAAGGGTAAACAGAAATGAAGACAATATTAACCGTGAAAAGATACACTCGGCCCTTGCGCTTTATAAAGGCAACAGGACCCTTGCCGCGAAACACCTCGGGATAAGCAGAGTCACCTTATGGAAAAAACTCAAGGAATTCAGTATGGATCAAACTTAAAGAAAACAGGACGGGGCTTTTAGCTGTTTTAACATGTTATAATTTCGCATGAAATCAACCGGAAGAAAGAAAATATCAGAAGAAAAACTCTCGGAAGCAGGGAGAGAAAACCTTCCGCTTTATCCGATAGGTATTGTTGCCGAGCTCGCCGGCATTACTGACCAGACCCTCAGGCTGTATGAAAAGCATGGATTAATCAAACCCGCCAGAAGAGGTAAAGACAGATACTATTCTGAGAATGACATTAAATGGCTGAAATGCCTGAGAGACCTTATTCATGTAAAAAAGATCAGCATTGAAGGGATCAAGAAACTCCTTGATTACGCGCCCTGTTGGGAGATAAATGAATGTCCGAAGGAAACAAGAGAAAAGTGTCTGGCCTTTATAGAGAAAAGCAAACCATGCTGGGAGTTGAACAGACGAATATGTGAACAAAGCTCAGGGAAATTATGCAAAGACTGCATTGTCTATCTTTCAAGAGGCAAAAAGGGGAACCTTGCTTCCAGGTTACGCGCCGGTTAAAAGTGTAATCTTTTTTCAGCAGCCTGTCAGAGTCAGGAAATCCCGAATTCTTTTTTCAGCCAGCCTTCGAGTTTTTCGGAAAGCGGGTACATCCCGCCGATGCATTCCGATGTAGCGCACTGCATGGACTCTTTCAACAAGTCCTCCGGGACATCAAATACATACCCGACGGTTTTGCTTATGATAGGCTTTAATTCCATAATGACCAGGGCCGGTCTTTCCTCAAAGAGGTCAACATACAGCATAAAGCCATAGGTGAGGTCTACAACTTCACCTGAAGCCGACCTGGAATTCAGGGAAATCCTCGGGGTAACACCCCATCTGATATTCTCAACAACCTGTTTGATTTTTTTCAGTTTTTCAATGGTGATCTCTTCCATGGGCATTATTATATAAAAAATTGTCTTATTTTGTTTAGAATAAACGGGACCCGGAAATGGAGCTATGAAGTCAGGAAGTGATGAAGAGGAGAAGGAGGCGCAATGGACTGTCTGTTCTGCAAGATCATCGAGAGAAAGATCCCTGCAAAAATAGTTTATGAAGACGAACATGTTCTCGCGTTCGAGGATGTCAATCCGCAGGCCCCGGTACATATACTCGTTATACCCAAAAAACATATTTCAACCTCGCTTGAAATAACAAGTGATGACAATGAGCTCCTCGGCCTCATGTATCAGGCTGCCAATAAAATCGCGAGGGACAGGAATGTGGCCGAAAGAGGGTTCAGGCTCGTGATGAACTGCAACCGGGAAGCGGGGCAGACGGTTTTTCATATTCACCTCCATCTGCTTGGTGGAAGGATACTGCACTGGCCGCCAGGGTAAAGGCAGGGATTAGGGATTAAGGATTAGTGAACAGACTTCGGTTGTCATTCCCGCTTGTTGGGCTCGTCATTCCGACTTGTTCGGAATCTTTCTTGAAAAAATTCTGGACAAGCCAGAATGACAGAAACAGACAGATTGCGGACAAGCCGCAATGACGGAAATGGGCGTATGGGGAAAAAAAGACAAACAGATAACAGAAAGATCCTGCTCGACATCTACCGCGCCCTCTTCAAATCCTTCGGGCCGCAGCACTGGTGGCCGGGGGAGACGCCTTTTGAAGTGGCTGTGGGGGCGATCATTACGCAGAATACGAACTGGGGGAATGTCGAGAAGGCCATTAATAATTTGAAGGAGCAAAAGGTGTTGAACGCAAAACTCCTCTTTGAGATGCCGCCTGAAAAGCTCGCTTCGCTTATAAGACCCGCCGGTTACTTTAATGTAAAAACAAAGAGGCTGAAAGAATTTCTCTCGTTCCTGTTAACTCGATACAGGGGCAGCATGGAGAGGATGAAAAAGGGAGACACCTCCACATTGAGGCACGAGCTTCTGAATGTAAAGGGCATCGGGCCGGAGACAGCGGATTCCATCCTGCTCTATGCCCTGGAGAAGCCGGTATTCGTAATTGACGCTTACACGAAGAGGGTCCTTTCAAGACATAAAATTGTTTCGGAAGATGTGACTTATCATGAGCTGCAGGGACTTTTTCACAAGGACCTTCCAACTGATGTACAATTGTTCAACGAATATCACGCACTCTTTGTAATGGCCGGCAAGCATTTCTGCAAGCCAAAGCCGCGATGTGAAGAGTGCCCGTTGAAGGGTATGTGAATGTTTATCACTAAGCATGTTAACAATGTCTTTTTAAAAAAAGGGGACCAGCAGAGAATTCATTATGTGCATTTTTTGCATATTCCTTTTTTTGATACGTCGGGAGGTATTATAACGAGACATGATTATAGAAATTAACGATCTCTTACGACAAATAGATTCCATCAAAGCTACTCTCGACAGCCATCGTCCTTTCTCCGACCATGTTGTCAGGCAACTCAGGGACTATTACCGCATTGGCCTGACCTATTCCTCTAATGCAATAGAAGGGAACACTCTTACCGAATCGGAAACAAAGGTCGTTATTGAGGATGGTCTGACTATCGGGGGAAAATCATTAAGGGAACATTATGAGGCTATCGGTCATGCAAAGGCGTATGACCATATTTATTCTTTATTGGCTGAAGAGATAACAGAAAAAGATGTTTTACATTTCCATAAGCTTTTCTTTCAGCAAATAGACCCTGAAAGCGCCGGCAGTTACAGACGGAGGAACGTGATCATTACGGGGACCGATTACATTCCTCCGGATTATAGCGAAGTTCATGCATCGATGATAAAACTTATTAAGGACCTGAACAGTGATACACAGGACAGGCATCCTCTTGAACGGGCAAGTGATCTCCATGCAGCATTTGAAGCAATACATCCTTTCATAGACGGCAACGGCAGAATCGGGAGGCTTTTATTGAGTATTCTTACCATGAAAAAAGGATACTGCCCGGTAATCATTCCTCCCGTAAAAAGGGCAGAATATATAGATGCGTTACAAAAGACCAATAAAGGGGATTTGCAGACATTGCGGGTCCTTATAGTGAGTGCTGTTTATGAAGAGATGAAGTCACTGAAAAAACTCGTGGAGAGCCTTGTTCGATAAAATCTTCCGGTTTCCTACGTTGGGGCAGCCCTATGTGGTTGCCCTTGTTTTGGGCAGACACACAGTCCTGCCCCTGCAAAAAGGAAGGCACCTGTAATTTTATATGAAACACACTACCCTTCTCATCGCGCCCCTTGGCGCAAAGAATAAAAAGGAAGCGATCTTCAATGAGATTGTCTCTCTTTGTCCCGGAAACGATTTCTCGCGGGTATTATATCTCGCGCCCAACACCACTGTTCTCACAGAGGCGAAGGCGCGGTTTTTCTCCTGTCTGAAAAAAGAGCGCGGGAAGTCCGCATACATCCCGTTTCAGACCTTTACCATTAAGCAGCTTGCAAGGCATCTTCATGAAACAAATCCTCCTCTAAACTCTAAACTCCAAACTCCAAACTCTGTTATCTCCGACCGCATGAGAACACTTACTCTCTGCGGTATGCTGAAAGAAAAAAACATCGGCTACGCAAGCCTCCTGTCCGACCTCTTCAGAAAAATCAGGCATTACACCCCGGACAAAGATTTGCCCCGGCTGACGGATGAAATCCGGCAGCTTATATTTGAGGACAAGACAAAGGACAGGGCGGTCAGGGCGATGGAGCTTCTTCAGGAGTATGAGAGGTTTTTAGAGGAAAAGAAGCTCATCGATCCTGATGATATGATAAGGAATTGCGTCTCCTTGCCCCATGCCCTATGCCCCATGCCCCTGACCCTTGTCGTGGACGGTTTCCTTGATCCCACTCCACTTGAATTAGAGATTATAAAGACCCTGTTTGAAAGCGCGGATAAGGCCGTTATTCTCGCGGAAGAAAACACAGAGCTGTTGCGCTATTTCCTTTCACTCAAGGAAGGGATGACTGTGAAAAAGCTTGAAAGTTCCCTGCGCAGGGAAACGACAGGCTATTACTCATACAATTCAATGGAAGAGGAAGTAGAAGGGATTGCGAGGAATGTCAAAAAACTTGTCCTCGAAGGAGTAAGACCGTGGGAAGTAACCGTGTGCTTCCCGTCTCTTTCACAGTACCTTCCCATGCTCCGGAGGGTATTTGCAAAACACGCAATCCCGGCCGATATCGGTGAGCGCAGTTTGTCGGCGACAGGGCCGTTTGTCGTGCTGGAAGAAATGATTGCCTGCATGGAGGACGACTATCCGAGGAACGAATTTCTGTCCCTTCTCACATCTCCGTGCTTTCCGGCAATCGATGATGAGGTAAAAAAGCGGGCCGTGACGCTTTCCTACCGGGCGGGGATTATCAAAGGGAAAGAGGTGTGGCTTTCAATCGAAGACATTCTTATAAGTTCAAATGACATCTCAGATGAAGAAAAAACAAGGATAAGGGAATTTCAGAAGGGGATTATGCCGGTCATCGCCGCGCTGGAAGAAATAAAAAATTCCGGAGGAATAACCGCCTATATCGACGCGTTTGAATCCGCATTGGACAAACTCGGTTTTTTTGATTATTTAAAAAATCCCCCCCTAACCCCATCCCCTCTTGAGAGGGGTGCAGGGGTGTGTGATAGAGGGGAATTTATTCCCCCTTTGAAAAAGGGGGATGAAGGGGGATTTTTTGATCATATCCTCCATTCAATTACAAACCTGTTCTCTGATCTGAGACAATTCGCCGGATGGCAGGGAACAGCTTTGAAGGCGCGGGACGCGGGATTTTATCTAAGGTATCTCCTGCAGGACCTGTCAGCACCGGACGAAAACATCGACGGCGTCAGGGTCATCCCCTTTGAATTAGCGGCGGCGGTCGGGTCAAAGGCCCTGTTTTTCGGCGGCGTGACTGAAGGCAGCTTCCCGTCGCGTCCCGGCATTGACCCTGTATTACCGGAGAAGGTCAAGAAGACCCTCGGCCTTCCCGACCTCGAATACTACCTCGAAAGACAGAGGGCGTACTTCATGAGACTGCTGAATGTCTCAGCGTTCGACCCCTACATCTCCTGCCCGTCTGCAGACGGCGATAAGATATTCCTTCCATCGCCGTATCTCGACTGGGAAAAGGCGATATGCCCCCCGGACCTCAATATTTTCACAGAAGAAGACGTCCTTGTACGGGAAGGTCCCGGCTTAAGGCCCGGCAATGAAAAGGCATACTTCGATGCAAAGGCTACCGGCATGTTGCGCGGACGGATTAACGCCATGTCAAAAAAATATTTCAGGGTGACGGACCTTGATTATTACAGGAAATGTCCCTTCAGATTTTATATTGAAAAAGTATTGGGACTCGAAATGGGAAAGCCGCCGAGATTCGAGGTGGAATACAGGCAATGGGGCAACATCGCGCACAGGACCATGGAGAATTTATTCAAAGGCGGAGACTGGGGACTGGATGAATTCGAAGAGAGACTTTTCAGCGCCCTCAATAAGAGCCTGAAGGAACTCCCGCTCGGCCCGTTCTGGGCCTCTGTGACAGGAGAAATATTCCGCAATCTCCTGCCCATGCTGAAAAAACAGGAGGCGGAAATCAGGATGGAGGGATTCAGCCCATGGCTGATTGAGGAAAAAATAGAGGCGGAGATTGACGGGATAAAATTAAGAGGGAAGATTGATAGGATTGATAAAGAAAAGTCAGAAGTCAGAAGTCAGAAGTCAGAAGTAAAACAACAACGGACGACGGACGACGGACAACGAAGGTCGGTCATTCTTCTCGACTATAAGACCGGCTCGATTGACAGGAAGAGCCTTCAATTGCCGCTTTATGCCCGGATGTGGCAGGAAAGCCGCTCTGAGCAAGTGTTGAAGACCGGCTATTATTCTCTGAAAGAAGGCAGGGTGAGCTGGTATCCGTCAAAAAATAAAAGCTTGGAGGAAATTATCCGGGAAGCCCTGCAGGAAGCAACGGCATTAATTGAGCAGATGAAGAAAGGCCTGTTCCCGGCAGAACCGGACAATAATGAATGCAGGAATTGCGGGCATGACGGGCTGTGTGAAAAATAAAGGGAACTAAGAACCAAGATCATAGAACACAGACTTTTAAATCTTTGCTCTTTGCTCTTTGCTCTTTGTTCTGGAAAATTATGAGTTACCTCGATACAAACAAAAGCATAATGATCTCCTCGCCTGCGGGCTCCGGCAAGACCGAGAAGCTTGCCCGGCGTTACATTGCCCTTCTGCAGGACGGGGTGGATGTCGAGAGGATACTTGCCATTACTTTTACGGAAAAGGCCTCAGCGGAGATGAAGCAGAGGATACTGAGGATTCTTAAAGCTGAAGATGAGAAGTTGTTCCGTTATCTTATCGACAGGATACCTCTTATGCGTGTCTCCACGATCCATTCTTTCTGCGGGACCCTGCTCAGACGCTTTTCTTTTGACGCCGGTATCGACCCGAATTACGGCATCGCCGACGACAGCGATTCAGCCATGGAATGGGACGAGGTCCTGCACGATGTGTTGATGGACGTAGGGGCACGGCGTACCCCCCTTTTAATTCCCCCCTTGGCAAGGGGGGACTCAGAGGGGTCAAATAATACCGACTTCATCCTGCAGACCCTCAGCGAGAAGGGATTCAGGGGACTGGATTATCTCAGGGGCACAATGGATTACCTTTTTCAGAAAGGGCCTTTTTCGCTCGAAGCGGGACCCTTTTCCCATGTCTCGTCGGTTTCCGGTGAGCTGACAGAGGAATTGCGGTCGTGGGAAGGAGCAGCGGATGCCGTAGACAATTACGAAAAGATTTTTACAGAAGGTACGCAAAAAGAAATAGTCTCTATTGAAGACTGTTTTTTGACGAAAGATGGAACGCCCCGTAAAAAGACGCCTGCCGGGTTAAAGGGTATCAGAGGTTATCAGGAATGGGCGGTAAAAATGCACCACTACTGGAAGGACGTCATGCTTGAGGAATTTGCAAAGCGGAGCGGACGGATATGGAAAATATTCAACACCTGTCTGGTCAAATACATGGCCAGGAAAAAGGCAAAGGGGGTCCTCGATTTCAGCGACCTTGAATATCTTGCATACAGGATGCTGACTGACAACCCTGAATGGTCGAACATCCTGTATGCCTTTGACGAAAAGACCGACCATATCCTCGTTGATGAATTTCAGGACACCAATAATTTTCAGTGGGAGGTCATTAACAAGCTCACCGAGGAATGGCGCTCCGGAATGGGAGCAAAGAGGGAGGAAGGGACCAGGCCGACGATATTTTTTGTGGGAGACGAAAAGCAGTCGATATATTTTTTCAGGGGTGCCAACGTGGAGATTTTCCGCAGGGCAAAGCAGCAGATGGAGACCTGGCTCGGGGACGAATTTCTATATGAAGAGGCAAAGGAGAATTACCGCAGCCGCCCGGCAATTATTGAATTCACAAACCAGGTCTTCTCAAAGATCATGCGCCAGCCGGAGAGATATCCGTGGATAACCCGTTACACCCCTTTTAACGCCCGGAGGCCCGGCCTTCCGCATCCGGGGCGGGTCGAGCTGGTCCTGCTTCAGCCGGATGAAGACTCGGGGATGGATGAGCGGAAACAGAAAGAGGCCGGAGTCATCGCACGAAGAATAAAGTCCCTTGCCGGTAACTTTGAGATCGCGGACCGGGGCAGTGAACAGAAGAGGTCATGCAGGTATTCCGACATAGCGATCCTGCTGAAAAAAAGGACTCATCTCGCGCCGTATGAAGAGGCCTTGCGGAAATACAATATCCCCTTTGTCGCCGTTAAGGGGATCGGGTTTTACCAGGAGACCGAAATCGCTATGCTCAGGGCGCTCATATTTTTCCTGTCGGACCCGCATGACGATTACAGCCTGTACACGCTCCTGAAAAGCCCCCTGTTCAATATCGCCGAAAGCGAAATTCTTGAGTTGGCCGGCATTGAAGGAGAGAGTCTGTTTGAGAAGATGCAGGCAGGGGAGGACACACCCCTTAATCCCCTCTTGATAGAGGGGAAAACTCCACCCTTGACCCTTCTTCAAAATTGGCTTGCACAGTCGGCGTACTTACCGATTGCGGAATTGATCGAACACGTCCTTGTAAGCACAAAGGCGTGGCGATATTTTCACGAAGAACAGAAAAGGGCGAACATTAAAAAATTTATACGCATTGTCGAAGACCTCGAGGCCAAAGGCAAATCGCTTATCAGAGTAAGAGATTATCTTGAAAGGACGGCGGACGAGCAGGAGGCAAAGGCGAACGTGAATACCGAGGGCATGGACGCCGTGAAGATAATGACCATTCATGCCGCCAAGGGGCTTGAGTTTCCGGTGGTCTTTGTGCCGGGGATTGAGGAACGGTTCACTCCCAAAACCGGCGACAACCTTATATATGAATCACCTTCTCCTTCCCCCTCCTCTTTTTGTTTCAAATCCATCCCGGAGGCATCCATCCGCAAGCAGGATGATGACTACCTGGTCCATGAAGCAAAGGAGATGGAAGAACAGAAGAGGCTCTTCTATGTCGCCGTTACAAGGGCGGAAGAGGCGCTCATTCTCACCGGACACCAGGGCGGCGGGGACAACAGCTTTTTAGGGTTTCTCACGGAAGGACTGGGACTTCAGGAGCGGGATGGGACAATCGTTACAGACTCCGATCTAAAGGGACTGGCAATGCTTACGGAAGAAGACATTGAAATGCTTTATGACTATGCCGATAAAAAGGAGGCAGCCCCTGCTGACCGCCGCAGG
This sequence comes from Nitrospiraceae bacterium, assembly GCA_003599275.1. GTDB lineage: Bacteria > Nitrospirota > Thermodesulfovibrionia > UBA6902 > UBA6902 > SURF-23. The sequence continues at coordinate 21,253 of QZJG01000021.1, forward strand.
GTCGAGATCGTCCCCGTTTCTATGCCGAAGCGCTCTCCCTGGAAATCCGTAACCGAAGCCGTTGAGGTCCGAAGGAGACACGGCGAGGGATGGATGGTCCTCGGGGACGTAATGCACAGGATTTTTGAAGGCATATCGAAGGGGGGTTTGAAAGAGCAGGATATAAAAGCGTATGCGGAAAGACTGCTTGAGTCAAAAGGAATCCATGGAAAAGAAATAGACGAAAAGACCGCGATAATCGAAAAAGATGTAGAAACCCTCAAGGGAAAAGGCGTCTGGCAGGAAATCATGATGCCGGCTGAAAATTCATTCGCCGAGCTTCCGTTCATACTCGAAGCCGGAGACAATGTCTATAACGGAAGGATCGACAGGGTCATCAAAGAGAATGATATATACAAAATTTATGACTACAAGACCTTTCCGGTCAAAGAAGATGAAGTCGGGTATCTTCTGAAGGAATACTCGTTTCAGATGAATATGTACAAGAAGGCCGTGAAAGAATTATTCAACACAAACTCCGTGAAGTCGTTTATCGTGTTCACTCACACGGGGGAGATATATGAGGTGTAAGGGTATTCCTTCGTGGTTGCCCGGGTATACTTTTCTTTCTTGCTCAATAAGTTGTCTTACATGTAAAATGGAGCATTCCAAATTCGATACTATGAAGGATTAATGGACGGAGAGTCACTCGACATAAAACAGGCAAGGATGCAAAAGCTGAAAGAGCAGTTTCCCGACCTCTTCGTTGAGGACCAATTAGACTGGGAAAAGCTGAAGGCCGCTTTTGGCGATGATATCAACTTTGCCAATGAGCGCTATGTATTGAATTGGGCCGGTAAGAGCGATGCCTTTAGAGTTCTGCAGCAACCTACCACCGCCACTTTGAAACCCTCGCCGGAAGAATCCGTCAACTTCGAGACAACTGAAAACCTTTTCATTGAAGGTGAAAATCTGGAAGTGCTGAAGGTTTTGCAGAAAGCATATTACGGTAAAGTCAAAGTAGTTTGCATAGACCCGCCATACAATACAGGAAGTGACAGCTTTATTTACCCCGACAGATTCAGCGAGAAGAAAGAAGATTATCTGAAGCGCATCGGCGACAAGGACGAAGAAGGCTTCTTGATGAAAGAAGGTCTGTTCCGTAAGAACAGCAAAGACAGCGGACACTATCACAGCAACTGGCTCAGCATGATGTACCCCCGTCTGTTTCTTGCCAAAAACCTGCTGCGCGATGACGGAGTAATCTTCGTTCACATTGACGATAACGAGGTTCATAACCTGCGGATGGTAATGAATGAGATTTTTGGTGAAGAGAATTTTATAGCAAGTTTTATCTGGAAAAGAAGACAAAATGTAGATAGTCGCTCCAAAAATGGTGCATCAGTAGATCATGAATATCTTCTATGTTATCGGAAGACAGATAAAGGCTTGATAAGAGGGGCTGAAAAAGATTTAACCAAGTATTCCAATCCCGATAATAATCCACGTGGTGATTGGATGAGCGCAGATATGACCGGGTTGGCAACCCCCGACCAACGGCCAAACTTGCATTATGACATTGAAGATCCTAAAACGGGAATAGTTTACAAATGTCCGTCTACAGGATGGCGGTATGAACCAAAGCGCATGAAGGAATTAATACAAAATAACGAGGTTATATTCCCTCCCAAGCCAGATGGAAGACCGCGTAGAAAGAAATTCTTAAATGACTTAAAAAGTGATTTCACTGGTTTTTCAACTATCCTTGAAACAGTATTTAATACTCAAGGAACGAGAGAACTACGAGCGTTATTTGAAGAAAAAGAATATTTTGATTTTCCTAAACCCAAAGAACTTTTGCAGCAAGTATTAGAACAAGGATCATCAATTAATCAACACGATATAATTCTTGACTTCTTTGGAGGCTCAGCCACCACAGCCCAAGCCGTTATGGAACTCAACAAAGAAGACGGCGGCAACCGCAAGTTTATTTTAGTGCAAATGCCTGAGCAATGCGATGAAAACAGTGAGGCTTATAAAGCAGGCTACAAAACTATTGCCGATATTGCCAAAGAACGCATCCGCAGGGTGATTCAGAAACAAACCTCACCCCCGGCCCCTCTCCTTAAAGAGAGGGGAGAGGAAGCCTCTTATGCGCAAGAATTATTTAGAGGGGCAGGGCCTGCTCTGTTTTTGAACGCACGTGGCATGAGGAAAGAAAAAACAGAAGCAGAAGATAAGTTGTGGCAGGCGCTAAGAAATAAACGGATAGAGAATTGCAAGTTCAGAAGGCAACATCCTATTGGTAATTTCATTGCTGATTTTTACTGCCATGAAAAGAAATTGGTAATAGAAGTTGACGGGGGCTATCACGACGAAAAGGAACAACAGGAGTATGATAAGGCAAGAACACAAATCATTAACGAATCTGGAGTAAAAGTAATAAGATTTCTTAACGAAGAGATTTTGAATAACTTAACAGAAGCATTGAAGAAGATTTCCGAAGCTTTGGTTTCCCCCTCGCCTTCAGGAGAGGGAGCAGGGGGTGAGGTAGGCTTCAAGGTATTTAAGCTGTCATCATCCAATTTCAAAATCTGGCGAGGCGCTGATATAGACAGCGAAGAAAAGCTGCTTGAGCAGCTTAATGCCTTCACTGACCCCATCAAGCCCGGAGCTGAAAAGCAGAATATGCTTTACGAGCTTATGCTCAAGGCAGGTTATGGACTAACCAGTAAGGTGGAATATATAACATCTCCAGTAGGGGCGGGTTTGAAACCCGCCCCTACAAAACATAAGGCTGGCTTTTACAGCATCAACAATAACGATCTCATCATTGCCCTCGATGCAATGAATGAAAAATTGATAGACCAAATCATCGCCGCCAAACCACAAAAGGTGATCACCCTTGATAGTCTGTTCACCGGAAATGACCAGTTGAAGACAAACACCGTATTGCAGATGCGGGATGCGGGGGTGGATTTAAAAACCGTATGAGCCAGATTATTGAACCTTCCTATCGGTTTGCCGGCGTCGGCAAACCGATCGAGGGGGGTAAGGGTCATGAATTCAGCTCTGGCCGCCGCAAGATCACCGTCAAGGTCGTGGACATATTCGGGAATGATACGATGAAGATTATGGAGTGAATGTTGGGGGTAAATAATGGGTAAAATCAAAGTATTGAATAAGGAGATCACTGTATATACGCGGAACGAGGAAGATTATATCTGCATCACCGATATCGCAAGATATAAGAACCCGGATAGAACAGATGATTTAATCAGAAACTGGCTTAGAAACCGGAATACTATCGAGTTTCTTGGAATCTGGGAGCATCTTAACAATCCTGATTTTAAACCCGTCGAATTCGACGGGTTTAAAAAACAGGCAGGACTTAACAGTTTTACATTGACCCCCGGTCAGTGGATTGAAAAAACGCACGCTATCGGTATCGTTTCAAGACCGGGTCGTTATGGCGGCACGTATGCGCACAAAGATATTGCCTTTGAATTTGCTTCCTGGATTTCCGTTGAATTCAAGCTTTACCTCATCAAGGAATTCCAGCGGCTCAAAGATGAGGAAAAGAAACAACTCGGATGGGATATAAGGCGTAATCTTACCAAGATAAACTACCGGATACATACAGATGCGATCAGAGAGAAGTTGATTCCTGCTGAACTCACCAAAAATCAGATCAACAACATCTATGCATCCGAAGCCGATGTGCTGAATATGGCGCTTTTTGGTAAAACTGCCAAGGATTGGCGTGATGAGAATCCTGACAAAAGAGGAAACATCCGCGATTATGCAGATATTTCGCAACTGGTCTGTCTCTCAAATCTTGAAAATCTTAATGCTCATTTTATCAATGACGGCTTATCACAGGAAGCAAGGCTGCTTAAATTGAATAAAATCGCTATTCAGCAGATGAAACTGTTGACTGAAGATACCAAGATCAGGAAATTAGAGACACGTGGCAAATAATGGCTATACATCCATCATTTCCTCAGTCGCCATATGAATTATTGCACCCTGATTACCGTTGGTTTCCAGCGGACGATGCGCTTCGCGAATCCAGCTATGAAAAGCAGGAGATATTGAAGCTAAACAATCATTTTGCCGGCGCCGGCAAAATGATTGAGGGTGGCAAGAGTGCAGTGCAAACGGTTAATGACTATCATCTGTCACGTTTTGCCTGCTATTTATTTTCAGGGGTGGTTTTTAAGATAATATGAGTTTGTGAGAATATAGTAAAATCAACTATTCGAGAAATTCGAATAGTTCAAAAGGAGCAAACACTATGAAAGGCATAAGAGATACTTCAAGTGAAACGTATCGCCAGTTAATGGGCAATGGATTGCAATATGAAATCCCTAAATTCCAAAGAGACTATTCATGGGAATCTGAGCATTGGGATGATTTGTGGCAGGACATACGCTCACTGAATTTTGAGGAGTCAGAGCATTATATGGGCTATCTTGTCCTGCAAAGTTCTGATAATAGAAACTTTCAGGTAATTGACGGTCAGCAAAGGCTCACGACTTTAAGCCTGCTTATCCTTTCAGTTTTAAAGTGCTTGCAGGAGTTGGCGGATAAAGGGATTGATGCCGACCAGAATATTAGGCGTAAGGAAACATTGATGAATAGCTACATCGGCTATTTGGACCCTGTAACGCTTCTATCGAAAAACAAGCTAAAACTGAATCGTAACAATGATGATTACTTCAGAAACTACCTTGTGCCGCTGCAAAGCTTGCCGATCAGAAAAATCAACGTTTCGGAAAAACAGATGAGGAGTTGTTTTCTGTGGTTCTATGAAAGGATTAAGAAAGATTATGTCACAGGGGAATCACTGGCTGGATATATAGACAGCATCGTTGATAAACTTTTTTTTACAGTAATCAAAGTCTCCGATGAGTTAAACGCCTTCAAGGTTTTTGAAACACTGAATGCAAGAGGCGTGAAGTTGTCATCATCAGATTTGCTGAAAAATTACTTGTTCTCAGTAGTAGACGCCACTAATCCGCATAAATCTGAACTGGACGAAATGGAACATCTCTGGAGCAAGGTAATAGACAAACTCGGGAGTGAAAAATTCCCTGAATTCCTGAGATGCTACCGGAACAGCTTGAATAAAACCGTCAGGAAGAATGATCTCTTTAAAGCAATCCGTAAAGATATTAAGACAAAAGGCGATGCGTTTTTACTGATTCGTGAATTAAATAACAATGCCGATGTATATATGGCTCTGCAAAATCCTGATGATGATCTCTGGAAAGGAAAATCTGATATTTCAGGTTATCTGAAGGAGTTGAAACTGTTCCAGGTAAAACAGCCTTTTTCACTTTTGCTGGCTGCTTATAACTCATTGGCAGAACCCGAGTTTAAACGCGCACTGAAGGCCTGCTCTTTCATCTCATTCCGGTATAATGTCATTGGCGGTCTGAATCCAAACGAACAGGAAATCGTTTACAATGCGGTAGCATTGAGCATCCGCAAAACCAGACAGTTTAATATCACTGATTTACGTGATATTTATCCTGAAGATGATCGGTTTGAAACCGAATTTGCGAGCAAGACATTTAAAAGCACTCCCAGAAACCACAGGATTGCTAAATACATTTTCGCCGAAATTGAAAGGTACAAGTATCATACAGATATAGATCAAACGAGCGATCTTTACACCATTGAGCATATTTTACCTGAAAGCGCAGGAGACGAGTGGAACTATCTTGAAGATGATGTCGTTGAAAAATGCGTTTATCGTTTGGGGAACTTAACACTTTTAGAAAAAAACCTGAATAAGGATAGCGGAACAACTAGTTTTGAAAACAAGAAAGCTGTTTACGCCAAAAGCAGCATTCAGTTAACCCGGACAATAGCTGAAAATTACATTGGATGGACTGAAGAAACAATATCTCAAAGACAAGCCCGGTTAGCTGTTGAAGCGAAATCCATATGGCGCTTGCCGCTCTGATATATGAAACTTAATCTCAATATCAGTGAGACCTCCGAACATTAGCTGACGCACTATAATGTCAGCTCTTAACAATACTTGAAAAAAATTATGAAACTCCACTTCGACAGTAATCAGGAATACCAGATTGAGGCCATTAGGGTCGTTACCGATATATTTGAAGGGCAGCCTTTGAGCGGCGGGGACTTTGAATTCTCTTTGACCGAAACAGGCGCATTACTTTCTGAAAATGGTGTCGGCAACAGGCTGACATTGACTGAAGAACAGATTTGGGAGAATGTAAAAAGCATCCAGCAACGCAACGAAATTAACACACCCCTTAATCCCCTCTTAATAGAGGGGAATTCAAAAAGAGATTATCCTCTTGATAGAGGGGATCACATAGCATTGCAGGGAATGAATTTCTCTATAGAAATGGAGACAGGCACTGGCAAGACCTATGTGTATCTGCGGACCATCTATGAATTGAACAAACTCTACGGATTCAAAAAGTTTGTAATTGTTGTCCCTTCAGTTGCCATTCGCGAGGGGGTTTTAAAAAATCTTCAAATCACCCACGAACACTTTCAAACCCTTTATGATAAGGCGCAAATCAATTATGACGTGTATGACAGCAAGAAGGTCTCACATCTAAGAGGCTTTGCTGCCGGCAATGCCATTCAGATACTTGTTATAAATATTGATGCCTTTGCCAAAGACGAAAATATCATTAACAAGCCTAATGACAAACTAACCGGCAAAAAGCCGATTGAATTCATTCAGAGCATCAACCCGATTGTGATTGTGGATGAACCGCAGAATATGGAGACGGACATTCGTAAGAAGGCGATTGCAAATCTAAATCCGCTTTGCACGCTTCGCTATTCTGCCACCCACACAAACCTTTACAATCTGATGTATTCCCTTAATCCGGTAAAGGCGTATGATCTGGGGCTTGTGAAGCAGATAGAGGTTGACTCTGTAATAAGCGAGAATGCCATGAATGAGGCATTCATTCAGTTAGAGAAGATAAATGCAGCCAAAACAAAAATTACGGCAAAAATCAAGATTGATTGCAATACGGATAAAGGAGTGGTCAAGAAATCTGTCAGCATTAAGGCTGGTGACGATATTTATAAGCTCAGCAAAGAAAGGGAGATTTACAAAGAAGGTTTTATTATTGACGAAATAGACGCAGGCAACGGCACAATCACTCTCACTAATGGTTCCATGCTTTCAGTAGGCGAAACGCAAGGCGGAATGAATGATGACGTAATGAAATATATGATTCGTAAAACCGTTGAGGAACATCTCAAAAAGGAGCGAGCTTACAAAGGCAAAGGCATTAAAGTGCTGTCTCTGTTTTTCATCGACAAGGTCAGGAACTACCGGGAATACGACGCGAACGGAAATCCTGTAAAAGGAAAGTTTGCCGGGTGGTTTGAAGAGATATACCGGCAGGAGATTGCCAAACCTGCTTTCAAAAGTTTGCCGCACTATCCCGCTGATGTGCTTCACAACGGTTATTTCTCACAGGACAGCAAAGGCAGAGTAAAGGACACTGGGGGCGAAAGTCAGTCAGATGATGACACTTATAGATTGATAATGCAGGACAAAGAAAAACTCCTTGACCCTGCTACGCCGCTTCGCTTTATATTCAGCCATTCCGCATTGCGTGAGGGTTGGGACAACCCGAATGTGTTTCAGATATGCACGTTGAACGAGACCAAATCGGAAATTAAGAAGCGGCAGGAAATAGGGAGGGGGCTGCGGCTATCTGTAAATCAGGACGGACAACGGATATTTGACCGCAACATGAACAAGCTGACGGTAGTGGCCAATGAACGCTACGAAGATTTTGCCAAGGCCTTGCAAAATGAAATACAGGAAGATTGCGGGGTGGATTTCACTGGAAGGCTAAAGAACAGAGGCGACAGGCAAAAAATCAGTTTGCGTAAAGGTTTTCAGGCAGATCCTAAATTCCTGCAGATTTGGGAAAAGATAAAATTCCACACTCGATACAGCGTTGATTACAAAACAGATGAATTGATTGTCATGTCTGCTAAAGCAGTGAAGATCATGTCTGAAACGAAAAAGCCGACCATCAAGTCAACCAAGAAAAGAGTTTTAATAACTGAGGAAGGAGTCGGCGGGCTGCTGGTGAGTGACGGCATAAATGACGATTATGGACTCGGATTTGAAATACCGGACATGCTGGCTTATGTCCAGTCAAAGACCGAACTGACCCGGCACACAATTTTAGAAATTCTTAAACGGTCCGGAAGATTAAATGAGCTGCTGCTCAACCCGCAACTTTTTATGGATAATGCGGTATCTGCCATTAAATCGGTGCTATATGAATTAATGGTGGACGGCATCAAGTATGAAAAGATCGGCAATAAGATTTTTGAAATGACATTGTTTGAAGACAATGAACTGGAAATATACCTTGACCGGTTCTCATTCATGGTAAACAACACGGACAAAACCATTTATGACAATTATATTCCGCTTGATTCATCTGTTGAAAATCAGTTTGCCAGAGATTGTGAGAGCAGTGAGAACATCGAGTTCTTTTTCAAACTCCCTTTCTGGTTCAGGATAAATACCCCCATAGGCACTTATAATCCGGATTGGGCGATAGTCTTCAAGGGCGAAAAGACAATCTATTTCGTGGCGGAAACAAAAAGCGCAGATCAGGAACTGAGAACGAGCGAACAAATGAAGATTAACTGCGGTAAAGCGCACTTTAACCAGTTTGATGATGTAACATTTAAAGGGCCGATTTCGTCGGTTTCGGAATTGACCTAAATGAAACGCCCATTCGGACAGCATTTCCTGTTTGACCCTAACATCCTTAAGAAGATTATTAAATGCGGCGGCGTGACGCGCGAAGACACGGTTGTTGAGATCGGGCCGGGGCTGGGGACGCTGACGAAATTTCTTGCCCTGAGCGCGAAGAAAGTCATTGCGATAGAGATCGACAAGAGATTGGTTGAGAAACTCAGAGAGATAGTTTCAATGCACGACAATATTGAAATAATACAGGCCGATGCCATGAAATTTCCGTTCGATTCAATCGAAGGCAAGTTCAGGGTCGTCGCCAATATCCCTTATTACATAACCACGCCCCTTTTGTTCAGACTGCTTGAATTCCGTGAAAAGATCCAGAGCATGACTCTCCTGATGCAGAAAGAGGTCGCAAAGAGGATCACGGCCCCGCACGGCAGCAAGGAATACGGGGTACTCTCTATCTCTGTGCAAATGCAGACAAAGCCTGAATTGATATTTCCCGTCTCGAGAAAGGCCTTTTTGCCGCCACCGGATGTGGATTCTGCGGTCGTCCATTTTGAGGTCTGCCCTTCCCTGTCTTTTAAAGTCGCCAACTATGCGTTTTTCTTCAGGGTCGTCAGGACAGCTTTTTCTCAAAAAAGAAAGACCATTGCAAACAGCCTTAAAATATTTAAAGGCGTTAAAGATGCATTAGCGGAAACGGGCATTGACCCCGGGCTCCGTCCTGAAAAACTGAGCATTAGTGATTACATACGGCTGGCAGAGGCCCTCAGCCGATACGCATGACCGTTTAATCCCTCCGTACAAAAGGAAAGTCTGTCCAGCAGGAAACACATTGACGGGTTCGGCTTTGAGCGAATGCCCGAGAATGAGACGAAAAGACAGACCCGTCAGTGTGGTTTGTGAATAATCAGGGCTAAAGATAACCCCCTGTTCTACCGAAATATAGACAGGCGGGTTTGGAATGTATATAAAAAGGTACCTGATATATTTCTGTGTAACGGCTATCCTTGCGCTTTACTTTGGCGCGACCTGCAAAGACGCAAAGGCTGAGCATGTCCCAGGGGAAGTCCTGGTCAAATTCAAAGAAGGCTCGGCCTCCGCAGCAATAAACCACCTCCACAAAGAAATCGGCTCTGTAAAAAAAAGGGATTTTAAAAATGTAAGACTGCAACACGTTAAGCTCTCCAACAATGTGAACGTCGAGGAAGCTGTCGAGTATTACAGGAAGGACCCTGATGTGGAGTATGCGGAACCGAATTATATCGTACGCTCCTTTGTCTCTCCCGATGACACATCTTACAGTCAGCTCTGGGCGCTCCAAAATACGGGGCAGACCGGCGGGACCCCGGGCGCAGATATAAGCGCCCCTGATGCATGGGACATGACGACCGGTTCGTCCGATGTCATTATAGCCGTAGTCGATACGGGCGTTGCATACAATCACCCCGACCTTGCGGGAAATATCTGGACGAATACAGGAGAGACAAGCTGTTCGGACGGCGTAGACAACGACGGCAACGGCTATGTTGATGACTGCTACGGATGGGATTTCGTGGCAAATGACAATGACCCGACGGATTATAACGGACACGGTACACACGTAGCCGGAACAATAGCGGCAGTCGGTAACAACAGTTCCGGGACCACCGGCGTCATGTGGCAGGCAAAGATCATGCCCTTGAGATTCCTCGGCATAAACGGCAGCGGCACAACCTCGGACGCGGTCGCCGCCATCCTCTATGCAAACAGCAAAGGCGCCCATGTGATAAACAACAGTTGGGGAGGAAGCGGCTACAGCCAGTCGCTCAAGGACGCAATCGACGCTTCCAGCGCGGTGGTCGTTTGCGCAGCCGGAAACAGCGCCTCCAACAGCGACAGCGTGCCGACCTATCCGGCGAGTTACACAAGCTCCAATATAATATCCGTTGCAGCTTCCGACCATAACGACAACCTCGCGTCCTTTTCAAATTACGGGACGACTTCCGTAGACCTTGCAGCGCCGGGTGTAAGCATCTACAGCACAATCCCTCAATTGGGCTACGGTACGACCGTGACTGTTTACAGCCAGGATTTCGATGACTCATCCGGCGACCTCCCGCTGTCGGGATGGAGCCGGGGCGGTGTTAATTCTACGTGGGCCGTTACAACCGGGACCGGAGCAGACGGGACCAACGGTCTTGAGGACAGCCCCGGAGGCGATTATTCCATCAGCACCCTGTCCTGGGCAGGCTATATGACGCCCGTTCAATCCGTTAAAGACAACGTCTATACACTCACTTTCAAGTGGAAAGGCGACCTCGAGAGCGGCTTTGATTATCTGGACATCAACTACTCCACAAACGGCTCGTCATGGGACTGGATTGATTACAGGACCGGCTCTACGGGCAGCAGTTTTGTTTCATACTCAACGGATGAATTTACCGATATAGCAGAGAACTATGACAGTTTTTATTTCGGCTTCGGATTGACAACCGACAATTCAATAAACGGTGACGGCGTTTATCTGGACGAAGTGGCGCTTACAAGAAGACCTCTTATAATAAGCGCCTACAGTTATTCCAATTACAACGGGACCTCGATGGCAACGCCTCATGTAGCTGGAGTCGCGGGCCTGATAAAGGCACTGAAGCCGGAACTGTCAAACACCGAGATCAAGGACGCTATATTAAGTAACGTCGATGAAAAAAGTTCTTTGACCGGCAAGGTCCTGACCGGCGGAAGGTTAAATGCATATAAAGCGCTGGATTTTGCATTGACCGAGATCGCCTCCTCCCCTGCCGATTCCGGTTCGGTGTCCGGTTCGGGCGGCGGAGGTGGTGGCGGCGGGGGAGGCGGTTGTTTCATCGCTACCGCTGCGTACGGGAGCATCCTGCACCCTTATGTTAAGGCGCTTAGAGAGTTCAGGGACAGGCATCTTTTGACTAATATCCCCGGCAGGTTTTTTGTCGCCTTCTATTACAAATACTCTCCACCGATAGCTGATGTAATAGCGGAAAGCGGGTCCTTAAGATTTGTCACGAGAATTATGTTGGCCCCGGTGGTCATGATTGTCGTTTTCCCTCTTGCGTCATCAGCAGTATCTATTACGCTGATTGCTGCCTTGATTGCACTGAAAAGGATCAGGGCCTCTCTCTGACCCCTAACACAAAAACTGGCAGCGCCGCCAACAATATGCCGGCCATGATCCAGAATGAATACAGATAATCAAACCGTGCTATCAAAATCCCGGCAAGTATGGGCCCGGAAGCGTGTCCGATATCGAATATCGTCCCGAACGTCCCCATGGCCGTACCGAAATGTTTCTCCTTGCATATATCGGCCACGAGCGCAGCGGAGGACGAAGTAACAAAGGCCTCTCCGAAGCCGAAGAATACGGCAGCAAACATGAGGAGATAGAAACTCTTCAAAAGGGGTATCAAACCGAAAGACACCGCACATAATATCATCCCTGCTACGATTAACGGTTTCCTGCCATATCGGTCCGATGTCTTGCCCATGATGGGCTTGGACAGTATTGTTATAAGCACCTGTATTCCCCAAAGCAACCCTGCCTGAAATTCATTAAGCCCCGCAACCGTTACTGCGTAGATCGGGAGAAACGCCTCTAATGCGCCGACAGTCATATTCTGTAACCCCTCCATATTTGAAGTAATCACAATCCTCTTGTCGCTTATCACTTCTTTTATCCCTGAAACAAATCTCAGTGACGCCTCTTTCAGTCCCATCCCTTTTCCTGCCTGTTTGTCCCCCCTTAACACTGAAAGCGCCATGATGAGTGAAAGTATCCCGGCGATGCCGCTTGCAAGATATGCATAGTGGAATTCAGCAATGGACGGTGCGGCAGCGCCCGGTGCACCGTGCAATATTAAGCCGCCTAATGGGGCGCCTAACAGATTGCCTATGATTGTTATGGAGGAAAACCACGAGAGCATCTCACCCTTTTTCGCGCCTGCAATGTCAGCCACTACTGCCATTGAAACAGGCCCGTAGACAGCGGTCGCAAGGCCGTGTATAAACCTGATGATGATTAACAGTGTATAGTCTTTTATCAGTAAATACGTGAACGGTATGAAGGCGAAAAAGAGAAGCCCGATCAGCATGGTCCTTTTTCTGCCTATCACGTCGGACAAGGCGCCTGACGGCAGTTTAAAGAATATGCCTGTTACGGTTGATATCCCGACAGCGAACCCGATTGCCTCCGGCCCTGCTCCAAGATGAAGTGCAAACAACGGAAGCACGGGGCTTCTCGCAAGGGCATAGGAGAGCCTCGCGAAGAAGCCCACCGAGCAGAGAGCTGTGAAGGGAGAGAGAAGATTATTCATGGCCGCTTTTCATTTCTCCTCCCCCTTGACGGGGGAAGGGCAGGGTGGGGGTGCATTACTTGACCCCGAAATACGCAAGCGTATCCGCTGTCCTTTTTTTGATGTCATCATGGATGTGTTGAATGAATTCGCGAACACCATCCTCGCCCCATTTAAGCTCCACTTCCTTTGCATTTTCATGGATCCGCGTAATGTCATGGCGTTCGACCTTCTTTGCCTCGTCCTTGTCTATCCACTCATGAACATCTTTATAGTCCTTCCCTGTCCTTTCGATACTTGTTTTTACATGTACGTCAATTGATGGCATGTTGCCTCCTTTCTCATGTCTTCGATGCATACAGCATCTCAAAGACTGCCATTCCTTTTTCAAGGATTTCCGCATCATTTTTGGCAGTCGTTTTTATTCCGGTAAGTATATCTTCTATACCTGATGCCCCGGTGTTCTTAAACTTTTCATCCTTCATATCAAGCTCATGGACAATCTCTGCGATCTTTTTGACAGCCCTGTCTTTTATCCCGAAGGCCCTGACAAGCGCCTCAAAAGTGCAAAAGTCCCCGACATGAGTAAATGCCCCCCCTCTGATATCAAAGGCAACGGTATTTTCATCCAGAGTTTCCAAGTCACTTTCGTCTATAAATTTGAAGACCGCCTCTTTATCTATAAACCTTTTAATGAACCAGCCGGAGGCCATCCTGTCAACAAAAGGTCTTCTTCTTGTCGCCCATGTCCTGCCCTGATACTCTTCAATACGGCATGACACTACTTCAGAAAACTTTTTAACTTCGGTCGCCGACAACCCCTTTATTTCTCTTTGCAGGGCCTCGATCTTCTTCTGTAATGCCGTTCCTGCCTTCGAACTAAAATAGTCCGTCTTTCGTACGTCTTCGAACGCCCTCAGGTTCTTATTGAGCTGCTCCAGCAGCTTGTTACCGCTTTGGCCCCCTGACCCTTTTCTTATGCTGCCTGCCTTTCTCTCAAGCTCCTCTATCTTCTCAGCAATTGTGCGGTATTCCCTCTCCACACGGCCGTTGAAGAGATCGACTATTTCCTGGTCTTTCATCGTCTCTATTTTGTCCACACTGACAAAAGCCCCTTCCCCTTTCATTGATGCAACTTCCGATACGAGCCACTGACACAGTTCGTAATTTTCTTCATTGTTCGGAAGGACATAAACGGCGCTTTTAAGCTGCACCGCGCCGGCCTTTGCAAGCTTCCTCCAGATCTTCATCCTTGCATTGACCGGCCTCGATGGGACCGTATAAAAAAATAACAGCCACTTACCTCTGTCCGACATACGTAGCATTCGCTCTCCTTCAATGTATCTATTGATACTAATGTATCACTTGTTACATATGCTGTCAACGCCTCATTTTGCAAGCGCCTTCGTAAAGGCCGGCACCGCTTGTTGACAACTGCTTCCACTCTCGACGAAAATAGAAGGGCAAAAATGACTCCACCCATCAACAGCGGACCCGGCAGGGGCTCAACTTTTAAGATATATCTTCCGATAATTAAAGCAGACCTGACGGAAATACATCCGGAAGAGCTCCCGGAACCGGCAGGGGCGCCGCCGACCATTCTTTTATCAGAAGATGATCCGGCAGACAAAACAGATTCTCGAAGAGCATTGAAGAAAGCATTGGGGAAATGAATAAAGGAAATGGGGCAAAGCTTCTTGTAGTTGATGACGACTACATGGTCCTCGGTTCTCTTTCCGGGCTATTAAGGGAATTCGGATATTCCGTGACCGCGTGCAGGAATGCGGGAGAGGCATTAGAGAGATTTTGCAGAAATAATATCGATATTGTCCTGACGGACATCAAAATGCCCCATGTTTCGGGAATAGAGCTTCTCGAAAAAATACATGCGATCAAAAGGGAAACGCCCGTAATCCTTATGACTGCTCATGCGCATATGGACATGGCCGTCGCAGGCATAAAGCATGGGGCCTTTGATTTCATAATCAAACCGTATAACCCGGAACATCTTGTTCATTCGATAGAAAAAGCCCTCGACCACAACAGGCTCTTGCAGCTTGACAGGGATTACAAACGCACTCTCGAGATCACTGTCAAACAAAAGACGCGCGAGCTGGCCGATGCCATGACGCTGCTGAGGAACACGAGCAAGGAGATAATACAGCGGCTTACGGTCATGGCCGAATTCAGGGACACCGATACCGGCGGACACATCTCCCGCATCGGGCTGTATTCAAACAAGATCGCCGAGGCCCTGAATATGCCCCTGGATTTTATCGATACTATAACGTTTGCAAGCCAGATGCATGACATCGGGAAGATAGGGATACCCGACAGCATTCTGCTGAAGCAGGCGCCTCTCACTCATGAGGAATTTGAAATAATGAAGACCCATACCATTATCGGAGAAAAGGTCCTTGCGGGTTCAGCTTATGCAAACATCCAAATGGCGGCCTCCATCGCCTTAAACCATCACGAAAGATGGGACGGTACCGGATATCCGGGAGGACTGAAGGGGGAGGCAGCGCCGCTTGAAGGCAGGATAGTAATGCTCTGCGATCAATATGACGCTTTAAGGAGCAAGAGGCCTTACAAGCCGTCACTGGACCACCAGGAGGTTTTCAGGATAATTACGGAAGGAGACGGAAGGACCAGACCCGAACACTTTGACCCTGACGTATTGAAGGCTTTTTTAGAAGTGGCTTCCGTATTTGACGAGATATATAACCTTTATTCGAATTGAACGATCATGAAAACAAAATTAATTTTCTTTTCCGGATTGTCACTTGTCTTCCTCTCGATATTCTTCCTGAACATTCCCCCGGCAGTTCCGGAGACCCTTACGGGAAGCGGCTGTTCAGTAAGCAATATGGGCTATCTTTCTGAGCTCGTTCAAGACTACGAGAAAATCACCGGGGTGAAGATATATGTCCGGGGTGGCGGCAGTCTCGTGGGCATTGAAGATCTGCGGAGCGGCAACGTTGACTTTGCGGCATCCTGCAGGCACAAAATGCATGGAGACCCAGAGAATGTAGAGTTTATACAGGTTGCATGGGATGCGCTGGTATTTATTGTCAATAAATCAAATCCGGTCGATAACATATCTCTTGAGGAGGCAAGGGCGATATATTCGGGTAAAGTGAACAACTGGGGCCAGATAAAAGGCGGCGATGCCCCGATAAACGTCTTCATATCGAGGTCGCAGAAAACAAACGGCCTCAGCGGAGTGGAGAGCTCCACAAAAGAAATGGTCCTCGATGGAAAAGATCCTGTCGAGACCCCAAATACCGTATTCCTTGCCTCTACCGCAATAGTTGAGCAGATGGTAGAGAAAACCTCCGGAGGCTTTGCGGCAACCGGTTTTTCGAGCGCGCGTAAACGGGACGTCAAGATGCTGAAGCTTAACGGCGTATATCCGGACAAGAAAAATATATCGAGCAACAGCTATCCGCTGAAAAGACCCCTCTACCTGTTGGTCCCCAAAGAGGCTGGCGCGGAGACAAAAAATTTTATTGACTTTGTATTGAGCAAGAAAGGGCAGAAGCTTATCAGCTCTTATGGCGCAATATCCCTTCTGGACATCAAATGATATATTGCTGTAAAAACCGTCATTGAGGTTTCGGTGAAGCTGTCCTTAAAAATAAAGGCGTCAATCTCTGTTGCAGTCATAATTATTCTTGTCACCGCGGCCGGGACCTGGTTTTTTTTAACCGCCTCCCATCGCGGCCTGGAAAAAAGGCTGATTGCAAGGGGCGAGGCCTTAAGCCATTCCCTTGCGAGGGCCGCAGAAGAAGGGCTCGTTTCGGAAAGTCTGGACCTTATCAAAAAGGCGGAATATATTGTGCACGCGGAAGACGCTATGCTGGTGCAGATATACTCAACCATATGGGACGCCGTCGATGCCTACCCGTTCGAAAGATTAAAAGACCCTCCGGCCCCCGAGGCGATTGAACACTTTAAAAATACAAACGGACTTTTCTATCAAAAAATCGACGGTGGATATGATTTTTATGCCCCGGCCCTCTTTAAATCACATGCTGACGCCCCTGAAATAGTCATCGGCTTTGTCAGGCTGACACTCTCATCCTCCGCCATGCAGGAAGAAATTCAAGAAGCCCTTGTCGGCAATCTCGTCACTGCCGCAATTCTTACGCTTATCATTATCGTGATCTTAAACATGGTCATTAACAGTCTTGTTATCGACCCACTCACAAGACTCCAGAAGTCCATTATGACATTTAAAAGCGGCGCCCTTCCCCCCGTCGTTCCTGTCCGTTCCAGGGATGAAATCGGCGAATTGATATCCGCATTCAACCAAATGGCTGAAACCATCAACAAAGACTCTGCCGATCTCAGGGCCGCGGAGAAAAAGATTTTTGAAGCAATGGACGACTGGAAAAGCACATTTAATGCCATCACGGATGTAATTACGATCCATGACATGGACTTCAATATAATACATGCCAATAAGGCCGCTGAAAAGGTCCTCGGTCTCCCGGCACTGGACGGAGCTCCGGTAAAATGCTATCTCTATTATCATGGGCGTAGGCTTTCCGACAAGGGATGCCCTGTTGCCGAATCTCTGAAAAAAGGAAAACCCTTCACTGCCGAAGTATATGAACCTCACCTGAACATGTTTGTTGAAATAAGGGCCATCCCCCGCTTTGATGCCAATGGAAATATCGCAGGATCAATCCATGTTGTAAGGGACATTACCGAGCATAAAAAGCTTGAGGACCAGTTGCGGCAGGCGCAGAAGATGGAGGCCATAGGACAGCTTGCCGGAGGCATAGCACATGACTTCAACAACATCCTTACGGCAATAATAGGATATGCAAATATTTTGAAGATGAAAGTGGGGAAAGACGATCCCCTTATCCTCAATATTGAGCCGATAATCGCTTCATCCCAGAGAGGCGCAAATCTGACCCAAAGCCTCCTTGCCTTCAGCAGGCAGCAGATAAGCAACCCGGAGAAAATAAACGTTAACGATATTATAACGAGCATGGAAAAGCTCCTGGTACGTGTGATAAGCGAAGACATTGAGTTGAAGACTATACTGAACTCCCCCTTTGACAGAGAGGGGCGGATTACCGAGCCGGTCATTATGGCGGACCGGGGGCAGATAGACCAGGTGCTGATGAACCTGTGCACCAACGCGAGGGATGCGATGCCTGAAGGAGGAACGCTGATCATCGAAACCGATCTTCTGAACCTTGACAGGGAATTCACAACGGCCCACGGTTACGGCAAGCCCGGAAGTTATGCGGTCATATCGGTTTCGGATACCGGAACGGGAATCAGCGAAAAAGTCAGGGGTAAGATATTCGATCCCTTCTTCACGACAAAAGAGGTAGGTAAAGGCACGGGGCTCGGTCTTTCCATTGTATACGGGATAGTAAAACAGCACAACGGCTATATCACCTGTTACAGCGAACCCGGCAGTGGCACGACGTTTAAAATATATATCCCGGCGATTAAATCAGAAGCTGATAAAGAAACAACCTCAGTGGAAACACCCGAGTTTACGCAGGCAACTGAGACGGTGCTTCTGGCAGAAGATGAAGCGGAGGTCAGAAAGCTTACAAAACAGATACTCGACGATACCGGATATAAAGTCATAGAAGCAGTTAATGGTGAAGACGCGGTGGACAGGTTTATCGAAAATAAAGATGCGATAGAGCTTCTGATAATGGATGTGATAATGCCGAAGATGAACGGTAAAGAGGCCTATGACAGGATAAAGAAGATACGCCCCAATATAAGAGTGCTTTTTATAAGCGGTTATCCCGCCCATTTTATAAATAAAAACGGAATGATCGATAAGGGCCTGGATATTATAGCTAAGCCCGTCTCGCCTGTGGCCCTCCTGAAAAAGGTGAAAGAAGTCCTGGGGAAATAGGGTCCGATTCTAAAGAAGAAAAATGGCGGGGTGGACGGGGCTCGAACCCGCGACCTCCGACGTGACAGGCCGGCGTTCTAACCAGCTGAACTACCACCCCAGCCAAAAAAGTTGTTAGGGAGTAGGGGTCAGGGATTAGTAAAATAAACGGCAAAGTTGTTTTAGTTTTTGCTAATCCCTAACCCCTAACAACTAATCCTGATTTCATGGTAGGCGGAACAGGGCTCGAACCTGTGACCCTCGCCTTGTAAGGGCGATGCTCTCCCAACTGAGCTACCCGCCCGATAGCTTTATACTTCAGGCTAAATAATATAACAGATAAGCATGATAAATTAAAAGACCGTGTTATAATTCTTTATCGATAAGGTCTAACGCATTGATAAAATACAGCGGCATCAACCACATCGCTCTGGCAACAAAGGACATGGACACCACCATCCGTTTCTGGAGAGATCTCCTTGGAATGAGATTAATATCAGGAATCGGAAAAAAAGGAAACAGGCAATATTTTTTTGAGCTATCCAGTGAGGTCCTGATAGCATTTTTTGAATGGCCGGAGGCTGATCCGGCGCCTGACAAAGACCCCGGCAGGCCTGCAAAAGGCCCGATCGTCTTTGACCATGTGTGTATTGAAATGACGGACGGAGAACAATTCTGGGCGCTCAAAGACAGGTTGAACGCTGCAGACGTCTGGGTCACGGAGGCAATTGATAACGGTTTTATTCATTCCATTTTTACAACCGACCCTAACGGAATCCAGATTGAGTTCTGCTACAGAATTGATAAATTCGATGTCCGCAATAAATTCAGGATGAAAGACCCAATGCCGTCAAATGTAACAAAGGAAGGTCCGGGGCCATTCCCTGAAAAATGGCCGTCTGTTGAAAATCCAGAGCCGGCAGATAAGCGGAAGGTTTACCCTGGGGAGTTAAAGAAGCTTTTTGAAGGAGAGGATTAAAACAGTTCATACTTTACCAGTCTCCCGTCAAGGCCGCCGCTTTTCAACGGCTTTTTCCACGCCGGTTTCAGCCCGATCTTTTTGATGAATTCCCGGTCGCCAAGATAGATATAAGCTGTAGACCCTTTACACTTCTGCTTCAGAAAATCTCCAAGAGATTTGTAAAAGAGGTCAAGCTCCTGCTTTTCCCCCATACGTATGCCGTAAGGAGGATTTGTGATGATAACTCCATTCTTCAGGCCCTCGCTCTGCCTGAAATCCAGCGTCTCAAGTTTGATTTTTTCTCCATGAGGCAAACTCATTATGTTCGTCTTTGATGTTGCAACTGCGCTCGCGGATATATCGCTTCCGGAGATACGGCCTTCCGGCAATTCCCGGATTTGCAGGTCAATGCCTTTCTTTACTTTTGTCCATAGCGCTTCATCGTAGTCCGGAAGGAACTCAAATCCAAAGTGTTCACGAAAAATACCGGAGGGAATTTTACAATAATGCATCAGCGCTTCACAGAGTAACGTGCCGGAACCGCACATCGGATCATAAAGCGGGACTTCGCCGTTCCATTCCGTATACCGGACAATCGCAGCGGCAACAGTCTCCTGCATTGGAGCGGATATGGAATCCTTCCTGTATCCCCGCCGGTGAAGAGACCCACCGGATGTGTCCAGGCTTATGACCGCCCTGTCATGTCTTATGTGGAGGTTCAGCCATATATCCGGATTTCTTGAGTCGATATCGGGCCTCTTCCCGGATATTTCCCGGAATGAATCGACAATCCCGTCTTTCAAACGGAGGGACGCATAATGCGAATTGGTTATCCCGCTGTTTGATACATTACTGAAAACAGCAAATGTGTTTTCCGTTGACATAAAATCCGTCCAGGTTGTCACCTTTGCCTTTTCGTATAATTGATCGGCAGTGCGGCAATCAAACGACACCAGAGGCGCAAGTATCCTTGTAACAAGTCTTGTGGAATAATTAATCCGGTAAAGGGCTTCTTTGCCGGCACTGAAATAGATTCCGCTATATTCAGGGCTGACATTGTGCGCACCAAGCTCTGACAACTCCCGTGCCCCTAATTCTTTTGTCCCCTCTGCAATCTGCGCAAAAAATTGATTATTGTTCTGATATTCGTACATAAGGGCAGCCTCTACAAAAGAAAAACCCCGTCAGAAACTTTTATTCCTGACGGGGTCACGTTTTGATTAAATTAATGAAGCTCAGGCCAGGAAGCTGTACGCTCCCTTACGGCAATCGCTACTTTGTAAAGAACGGTCAGCACCAGGAAGCCTATGGACCATATGCCGAGAGCAATCAATATCTCCGGAAGTGAAGGCCAGTACTCCGTTACCCTCTCAAACGGGTTCGGCACAAATCCTCCGACAACCAGCCCAAAGCCCTTGTCTATCCAGAGTGAGATAAAAACTGCTACACATGCAAAGGCGAGTTGACCCTCATTTTTACGGATGTTCGGAAACACCAGCATAACGAGCGATATCAGCGCAAGAATGGTTGATATCCACATCAACGGTACAAGCTTATCGTGCCCTTCTATTCCAACATAAAGATATTGAAATGCATGCATGTGTCCGGGTATCTGGCTGTAAAATGCTGTAAAGAATTCAAGTCCCAACAGAAACACGTTCGCAAACATCGCATAGGTCACTATCTTGCCGAGGGTCTGAATTGCTTCTTTGCCCGGATCAAACTTGCTGACTTTTCTCACAATCAGGCAAAGGAGAATGAGCATCGCCGGTCCTCCTGCAAAGGCCGATGCGAGAAAACGGGCTGCCATAACTGCCGTCAGCCAGAAATGCCTTCCCGGAAGACCCGCATAGAGGAATGCCGTTACGGTGTGAATACTGACTGCCCACGGCACCGAGAGATAGATAAACGGTTTGACCCAGGCAGGAGGCGGGGTCCCTTTCCGGTCCGCCGTCAGTGTTGTCCAGCCCACTATCAGATTAATGAAAAGATAGCCGTTCAGGACCGTGGCGTCCCAGAAAAGTATCGAGTTCGGTGTAGGATGCAGTATTACGTTCATGACCCTCATCGGCTGTCCGAGATCAACAAAGATAAACAGGATGCACATGGTAACGGCTGCTATCGCGAGGAATTCTCCAAGTATAACTATCTTGCCGAATTTCTTGTAATCATGTAGGTAATACGGGATGACGAGCATTACCGCCGAGGCTGCAACCCCGACGAGGAAGGTAAATTGCGAGATGTAAAATCCCCATGAAACATCCCTGCTCATGCCCGTGACCCCCAATCCGTAATCAAACTGATGGAGGTAAGAGAGTACTCCTGCCCCTATGACAATAAGTAAAAAGGATATCCAAGTCCAGTATCTTTTACTTCCCGTAAGCGCCATCTCAAGCATGTTCATTGCCTCCTATTACATAGTAAACACTGGGACCCGTGCCGACCTCAGGTTTGCGTCTGAGCGTATATTTTGTGCTGAGCACTTTCCTTACCTCCGAGCCTGGGTCTTCCAGGTCCCCGAACACTATAGCTCCATTGGAGGCCTCAACACATGCGGGTTTCAGTCCCCGTGCGAGCCTTTCCGAACAGAAAGTGCATTTCTCCACCACACCCTTCATCCTGGTCGGGAACTCCTTGTTCTCTTCTTTAATAAACGGTCTCGGATCTCTCCAGTTAAAGCTCCGCGCTCCGTACGGGCAGGCCGCCATGCAGAAACGGCACCCGATGCAGCGGTGGTAATCCATGGCTACAATACCGTCAGGTCTCTTGAATGTGGCCTTTGTGGGACAGACCCTTACGCAGGCCGGTTTTGCGCAGTGATTGCAGAGGAGCAGGAAGGGTTTATGTTCTATGCTTTCCGGCACAAATTCATCGGACACGCCGGGGAATGAGTGCTCATAGTCTTCCTCCCATATCCACTTGACTTCGTCTTTTTTGTTGCCTATGTCCGGAACATTGTGAATGCTGTGGCAGGCATGTATTATTTTTTTATAATCTTCCTCTGTCCCTATTTTATTGACGTCAATTACCATGGCCCATCTCTTTGCCTTGAGGGCATTGGGGCCCGGCAAGACAGCGGCTTCGGCATTTGTCTTGAGTATTTCCTCAACAGCCGGTACGCCTGCCAGTCCGAATAAAGTGGAAGCGCCGGCAATCCTTAAGAAGTCTCTCCTGTTTATACTCATATCTCATTCTCCTTTGGCGCGATATGGCAAGTCCAGCAGTAAGGTTTGACATTTGCGTAGCTGTGGCAACTGTCACAGAACTGTTTCTTGTTGGAATGACAGTGCATGCAATTGTTCTGAAGACTCATTATATATTTTTTCCCGCCCGTGCTTTCATATACCAGATTGCCGTCGCGCAGGACCGAATCTCTCCAACTGTCCAGCAATTGCATGTGATTGGCTTTCATCCATTCTTTTGACTCCACACATTCTTTCTTTTCCATCTGGTTGATTACAGGGGTGTCAAGACTCGGTTTGGGCACATCAGCCGTCTTTCCCGTGTTGTAGAAAATAGGAAATGCAAACAAACCGACAAATATAACAAGCCCTAAAATTATCTTTCCTCCGTTATACATTATTCCTGTCCCTCCGTTCCGGGAAGAGGTTCGCCCCGCAAATCGGTCGTCCTCTCTTTTTCACCCTTCATAATCAATGCGTTTGCCACGAGCTCATGGACCCCCGTAACTTTTACACCGGGGACCCAGTAATCCATTGAGGCCGTCAGCACCGCCCTGTCTATCGCGCAGATATTTGCGAGCATATTGACGCCGTATTTTTCAGCGACGTCTTTTACAGCGTTGGCCCTCGGCAGCCCGCCCCTCATCCTTATTTCCATGTTCTCACCCGCGTTCAGACCGGAACCGCTGCCGCAGCAGAAGGTCTTCTCCCTGGTCGTGAGCTCGTCCATTTCGTAGAAGTTATTGCATACGTTGTTGATGATATAACGGGGCTCTTCAAAAATCCCCATGCCTCTTGCCGTATTGCAGGAATCATGGAAAGTCACCTTCAGGTTGTCATTGCGTTTCGGGTCCAGCTTGAGTTTCTTGTTCTTTATAAGGTCCGCAGTAAATTCGGCAATGTGGACCATTTTGGTGGATCTTGTATTTTCAAATACCGTCCCGGTTATCGGAGACTTCGGCACTTCAAGGAAATCGGCAGGGCCGTTCCATGTATCCATGTACTGGTTGAGGACCCTCCACATATGGCCGCATTCCCCGCCTAATATCCACTTTACCCCGAGCCTCTTTGCCTCGTTGTATATCTTGGAGTTCAGCCGTTTTGCCAGTTCATTGGTAGTAAAGAACCCGAAGTTCCCGCCTTCCGAGGCATATGTGCTCCATGTGTAATCAAGTCCCAATTCATGGAAGAGCATGAGGTACCCCATGCAGGTATATGTGCCGGGGTCCGCGAAGAGGTCGCCCGAAGGTGTCACAAAAAGTATTTCGGCGCCTTTCCTGTTGAATGTAGGTTTAATTTTGATACCTGTTACAGTTTCTATATCATCCAGCATGTATTCAAGATTGCCGACAATCGTGTGGGGTTCAAGACCTAAATGATTGCCCTTCATGTAACAGTTTGCGGCAGGACCTGAGATCCAGTCGGTATTTAATCCGAGAAGATTGAGCAGCTCCCTGCCCATCATGGTAATCTCGGCTGTATCGATCCCGTAAGGACAGAATACCGAACAGCGGCGGCACTCGGTACACTGGAAAAAGTAGTACCACCACTCTTTAAGCACTGCCAGTGTAAGCGGTCTTGCTCCGGCAATTTTTCCGAGTATCTTGCCTGCTGTTGTAAAATTGCCCCTGTAGACTGAACGGAGAAGCTCGGCCCTCAGGACGGGCATGTTCTTCGGGTCTCCGGAGCCGATAAAGAAGTGGCACTTGTCAGCACAGGCACCGCATCTTACACAGATATCCATGAAGACCCTGAAGGAGCGATACTTGTCAAGCCTCTCCTTCATCCCCTTCAGGATTATTTCCTGCCAGTTTTCAGGCAGCTTCCAGTCCTCGTCCTGCACCCTCCAGTCTCTGGGATTCGGGAAGTGAAGCGTTTCAAGGTTCTTCGCCTTTGCCCCATAACACCAGTTGCCTTCCTTCAGTTCGGCAGGGTTGTCCATCCAGGCTTTTTGAGGCGGTGTGTAATTTATTTTGCTCAGCTCATCTGGTTTCGGCGTCTTTGCCATAATTACTCCTTCTCAACTGGTATTCCAGCATTTTTCATTTTGTCCCTGAATTCATCCTCATATTCCTGATATGTATGGACCTCTACCGGATAATTCCAGGGATTAATGTGTCTGACCATGCGGCTGTTATTCGCAAGATTCCTTGTCGGGCTGAGGAAGACCCCCCCGAGATGCATTATCTTGCTGAACGGGATGTACGCAAACAACGTGCTGACAAGGAATAAATGAATATAAAAAATTACACTGAGCCCTTCCGGTATGCTGGGACTAAAACTGACCAGCCCCATTGTCAATCTTTTAATGCTGACAATATCCGCCCTCACAAAATACCTCATAAGGATGCCGGTAAGGGCAACGCTCATTATGAGGAAAAGAGGGAAATAATCAGCGGCAAGGGAGATATAGCGGACATTAGGTATAAAAACTCTTCTGAGGAAAAGGTAGGTTGCAGCGGCAAGAAGGACCACCCCGCTTATCAGGACCCCCGGTATTCCCACCTGTAAAAAACCGTCGAGGGCCTCAATGCCGTTCAGAAAACCCGGCACAGGAGACGTAAATAGCCTCAGGTGTCTCACCAGTACAACAAAAAACGTCCAATGAAACGCCAACCCACCCAGCCAGAGCCACTTTGCAGAACTGTAAGCGACCTTGGGTCCCTCCTTCAGTTCAAATTTTGTATTGCTGAAAAGTGAACGGAACAGAAACACCTCAAGAATCATTCTCATGATCACACCCCCGCCCGTAGACGGGTTATCAAATTTTGCCTGCTTGATCCATGGAAGCGTCTGCTGCTGGCCGCAAGTTGTCGGTATGCGGAACGGCACAGGAGTGCGTCCCCATTTTACGACGCGGGAAATTACTCCTAACAAAAACAACGCCATTGCCGCATAAGGGACAACGATCCCGAAGAAGAACTGAAGGCCTGCCGCATTGACTCCTATATAAGCGATCAGGGCAAGACCTATAACAGCAATAAGAGAAAGAATGGCATTCATTTGGCTACCTCTTTTCTTTCAAATTCTATGACTTCATTATGGATGTCTTTATAGACACATTCCTCTTTGTATAT